>CAUUQJ010000042.1:0-8147 GCA_963547085.1 uncultured Campylobacter sp.
CAGCGACGCGCGCGGCGTGCAAATCTACGAGCCGCGCGAATTTCTATAAATCGCGTATGAAATTTCAGCGCGAGAGCAGGATTAAATTTAAAACTAAAGTTTTAGGTAGCGTGGATAAAATTTTATAAATTGATCTACTTAAATTAAATTTTAAATTTAATAGAATTTTATAGTAAAATTTCTCGCTTGAAATTTTAAGCGTGGAATCTTGCGTACTGCGTTGTTGCAAAATTTTTGTTATAAAACCCTATGCTAAAATTTTAGGACTAAATTTGCGACGTATTTAGTTTAGCCGCGAATAAAGCTTTCTAGGACTTCAAGCTCGCATGCGGTTATGGCAACTTCAAGCCCCGAAACGATCGTAAGTTTTGTAAGTTTTATAAATCCGCGATATTAAATCCTAAAAATTATGAGCTACTTAGGAGGCGAAAACGGTCTATTTTTTCGCTTCTTTCCGTGCGATCGGCGGATCGAGCTGCATGATCTTATCGCCTAAGCGCTGAAAATTTGCAAGGCTTTTTAGGTGGAAATACGCTAGCTCCAGATATCCGCGGCGCGCGAAATCCGCAAGCTTTTTATCGCTTAACTTCAAAAGCTTCTCGCGATTTACGACCGAAAAGCCGTTCAGCAGGGACGATTCCTTGCCGCTAGAGTTGATGCCGAGCTCCTTGGCTTCCAAAATCCCCGCCTTTTGAAATTCCGCCGCGGCAACGCGCGTGCGCATGTCCAAATCGGCGTAATTTTTCATCACCTCTTTTAAATTTTGTAAAAACGGCGTCGGCTTACCGTCTTTAAAAAGCGCCTCGCCGTCGCCCTTGATTTGCTGTGCGTCTTTATCGAAGCAGATCGCCGTCTGCTCGCCGATCTGAGCTAGGAAAAACGGATAATTCTGCACCGAAGAAGGCACCGTTCCCTTATAATCCTTATCGATTAGAACGTTTTTGGTACGCCCTAGCAGCGCCACCATTTTGGGCTCCTTTTCGATGGTAAATACGATAACGAGGTTGTCTGCACAAAACGGGATCTCCGGCGCGATCACCGGCACGAAAGGTGCGGTAGGGAATGCATCCGCGTGATACTGCAAATCTGCGTGTTTAACGCTATCTAATACGACTGGGGTCATGTTGGTCCTTTAAAAAATTTTAGCAATTATATAAAAAAGAATATTAAAATTCTAAAGGGTTTTAAAATTTCAGCTGTTTTTGCTTGCGTAAATTTAGACGTTTAGAATTTTAAATTTGATAGAATCACCGTTAAATTTAAGGAGCGAAAGTGGGCTTGGATGAGCTTTTGGCGCTTGCCGAGGATGCCGCAAAAAAGGCAAACGTCGCGATAATGCAAAACTACGATAAATTTGACATCTTTGTCAAAGCGGACAGATCGCCGCTTACGAATGCGGATCTTGCGGCAAATGATGTAATAATGAGCACCCTGGAGCCTAGCGGCATCGCGATCTGCTCGGAAGAATGCGTGCTGGATAGCAAGCAGCGCATGAGCGAGGAGAGATTTTGGCTCATAGATCCGCTGGACGGCACGAAGGAGTTTATTGCACGCAACGGCGAGTTTTGCGTCTGCATCGCACTGATCGAGCATGGGCGCCCGATTTTAGCGGTAATCGGCATCCCTATAAGCGGCGATATATATAGCTCAAACGGCGGCGGAGTTTATAAAAACGGCGCGCTGCTCGCTCGTCCCACTAGCGCGCCGCAAATTTTCATGCACGGCCATCATAGCAAATCCGAGAAATATCCGCAATTCGCGCAAAAATTTAAAATGCAGCTCGTGCGCAAAGGCTCTGCGATAAAATTTTGCATCTTAGCCGAGGGGGGTGCGAGCGCGTATGCGAGATTTAGCGACTGCTCGCTTTGGGACATCGCCGCGGGAGATTTTTTGCTGCATCAAAGCGGCGGAGCGGTAGTGGATCTAAAGACGATGAAGGCGCCGCTTTATAACGGAAAAAGCCTGATAAATAACCACTATTTGGCGGTCGGCGCGAATGCGATGAAAAATTTATCTGAAATGTTAGAATTCGCAAAGAACTTTTAAGTTAAATTTATAGTAAACACTCTATAATATAGGTCCAAAAATTTTTTATCAAAGGATAAAAACATGAAGGGCTTTACTATGATCGAATTAATTTTCGTGATCGTGATTTTAGGTGTTTTGGCGGCAGTTGCCATCCCAAGACTAATAGCTACTAGAGATGATGCTGAAGTAGTGAGGACGGCACATAATGTAGCCACATCACTCAACGATCTAGTGGGCTACTATACGGCACAAGGTGAATATAACCAGGATTTTTCACAAATGATGAATGTGCCAAATCCTATAAGGGTTAAAGGTCATATCTGCGCTACATATACATATGATAACAAGGAGCAAGTTACTTTAACCAAAGGCAGAGATGGTTTATGTGATCGGGTATGGAGTATGCCGGGACTTAAAAATATAGATAATATCTATAGTTCAAACGCTCTTATTATCGTCCAATAACCTATTTTGCGTGGGACTTAAATCCCACGCCCTTTTATTTATAAATCCAAGCAAAATTCCAATCATCCAAATAATTGCGAAAAATATAAAGATAAAGCTCCAAAATTGCGCCAGATCCACGCTTTTACTTGCTGGAAACAGATACCAACCTCCGCTATAAAGCGCCGTTAGTTTGGCTTGCAGTACGTCTAGCGTTGTATTGGTCGGCACCGCCGGTACATCGAATGCGCAGCTGTTAAACGGCTTAAAAATTGGTACTGCGCTTAAATCAAAATTTAAAAATCTCACCGCTCCACCGCAGCCGCTCATCCCGCTCATATCTCCGCTCCCTCGCAGTACCGTGTGAATTTTAGCTAAATTTAGCGATGAGACAAATCCCAGCGCCGCGCCATAAAACCATACCGCATATCCGCAAACCGCGCCGTAAACGTCCTTGCCGCAAACCGCTAAAATCGCCGCTCCTAGCGCTATGGCGCAAAGTGCGAATCTCACGTGAATGCTAAAGCTTTCCGGATAGATAAAAAGAAATTTTTGCAAGAAAAAATATGAAAACGCTAGCCAAAAAAGCGCCCAAATAGCACAAAAAGCGAGAAATTTTTTAGAGTATCTGCTTTGAAATTTTAAAATCATAAAAATCCTTTCCGCGCATAATTTTATAATAAATTGCAGATATTTTTGCTAAAATCCCAGCTTTCATAGCAAAAATTTCAAGCAAAGGGTAAAATTTTGAGGAATTTTTTACGCAAATTAGAAAGAGCTTTTGATGCGTTCGCAAATATCTTAGGCGTATTGAGTATCGTATTTTTGGCGCTTTTAGTTATAGTCGTTTTTTACAATGTTGTGGCGCGTTATCTTTTTCCCGCCGCAAATTCCGTCGCTATGCAAGAACTTACGTGGTGGCTATATTCGGCGATGTTTTTATTCGGTGTGACCTACGCACTCAAAGAAAACGCCCACGTTCGCGTGGATATTTTTTACGAAAATTTTAGCCCTACTGCAAAAACGCTCATAAATATCTTAGGCACGATATTTTTCATTTTGCCTTTCGTGGCGCTCGTGGCATTCTTTTCGATCGATTATGTAAGCGAGGCTTATACGAGCCATGAGGCCAGCGCCAATCCCGGCGGTATGCAGCATCTTTGGATCATCAAATCCGCAATCACGCTTAGCTACGCGTTTTTATTTATCTACGCATTTGGATTTTTGATTAAAAACATTAACGCTCTGCTTGATGTTAGGGAAAACAAAGGCTCGGAATTTCTTAGTGGGAATTCTTCGGGCGCACAGAGTGTGTGAGGGCAGAATGAGCTTAAATTTAAAATTCTATAAATTTTACGCTTTTCGCGCTTGGGCGGAATTTTGTCACGACAAGATAAAAGGTGGCGAGCTATGATAGGCATAGTGATGTTTGCGGCAGCGCTTTTTATGCTTTTACTGGGTTTTCCCGTTGCGTTTACATTTGGTGCCGTGGCTGTGATTTTTGGCTTTATCTACGGACTTAGTGAGGCGTGGGATTATGCGCAGGGCTTTGAAATTTTAACCGAAGCTTTCGAGGATATGAGCAGGCAGTTTTTCTCACTGATGCCTAATAGAATTTACTCGATTATGGAAAATCAGCTGTTAATTTCGGTGCCGCTTTTTATTTTGATGGGTATGATTTTGCAAAAGACTCGTCTTGCGGAGCGTTTATTAGAGTCGATGGCATTTTTATTCGGCGGCGTACGAGGCGGCGTGGCGATCAGCACCGTTTTGGTGGGCGCGCTACTTGCGGCTACGACGGGCATCGTGGGCGCGACTGTCATCGCTATGGGCGTCATCAGTCTACCCGTGATGATGAAATACGGCTATGATAAGCCACTGGCTACCGGCACTATCGCTGCTGCGGGCACGCTTGGGCAGATTATCCCGCCTTCGATCGTGCTGATTATTTTAGGCGATATACTTTCGGTTTCTGTGGGTGATCTTTTCTCTGCAGCAGTTATTCCTGGGCTCGTGCTAGTGGGTTTTTACGTGATTTATATTGCGATTATTTCATATATTTGCAAAGATTATGCGCCGCCTGTTCCGCCGCTAGAGGGGCTTAGCAAATCAAAGCAAATTTTTATCGCACTTAAAAACGTCGTGCCGGTGCTCGTGCTGATTTTGCTCGTTTTGGGATCTATTTTTGCGGGCATCGCTACGCCTACGGAGAGCTCGTCGGTAGGCTGCTTGGGTGCGATAGCGCTAGCTGTTTTATACCGCACGTTTTCGTTTAGGCTGATCTATGACGCACTAAAAAATACCGCTAAAATTTCAGGCATGGTTTTTATGATTTTGATGGGCGCCACGGCATTTTCGATGATTTTTTCTTACACTGGCGGAGATGAGGTCGTGAAAAATTTTATGGAAAATCTGCCCGGTCAAGCATGGGGATTTATCGCGCTTACGATGGTAGTTATCATAGTGCTTGGATTTTTTCTCGATTATGTCGAAATTTCATATATCATTTTGCCGATACTTTTGCCGATAGTAGAGTCTTTGCATATCAATCCCGTGTGGTTTGCGATCTTAATCGCTGTAAATTTACAAACATCATTTATGACGCCGCCATTTGGATTTTCGATATTTTTCTTAAAGGGCGTAACGCCGCCGCAAATCCATACCACGGATATTTACAAGGGTGTACTGCCTTTTATTTTATTGCAAATTCTAGTGCTATTAACGCTCGCAATCTTTCCGGGGGTTTTCGGTTTAAAAGCTTTTTTAGGCTAGAAATATTAAAATTTGCGCATAAATTTAATCTTAGGAGCTAAAAATGGCTAAAAAGCTTATCGACGTTATGGATACGACCTTTCGCGACGGATTTCAGTCTGTTTTCGGCGCGCGCGTGGCGATGGAGGATTTCCTACCCGCCGTTAGCGCGGCGAAGGACGCCGGCATCACGCACTTTGAGTTCGGCGGCGGCGCGCGGTTTCAGAGCCTGTATTTTTACCTAAACGAAGACGCCTTTGAGATGATGGATAAATTTAGAAGCATCGTGGGGCCTGAGGCGAACCTGCAGACCCTTAGCCGCGGCGTCAATACCGTCACGCTCGATACCGGCAGCCGCGAGATCATCGATCTGCACGCCAAGCTTTTTGCCAAGCACGGCACGACGACGATTAGAAATTTCGACGCGCTAAACGACGTGGAAAATTTAAAATTTAGCGGCGAGTGCATACATCGCCACGGACTTAAACACGAAGTTGTGGTTACGATGATGGATCTGCCGCCGGGATGCAGCGGCGCGCACGATGCGGCGTTTTACGAGAGAATTTTGCGTCAAATTTTAGACGCGCAGATTCCGTTTGACAGTATCTGCTTCAAAGACGCCAGCGGCACCAGCAGTCCGCAGAAGGTCTATGAGACGATCAAGCGCGCGCGTAAAATTTTAGGCGACGGAGTGCATATCCGCCTGCACACGCACGAGACGGCGGGCGTTAGCGTCGCATGCTACCAGGCTGCGCTCGTTGCGGGCGTAGACGGCATCGACCTTGCCGCGCATCCCGTAAGCGGCGGCACAAGCCAGCCGGATATCCTCACGCTGCTACACGCGACGAAGGGGCAAAATTTCGACCTGGGACTGGATGCAGAGAAAATTTTAAAATACGAAGAGGTTTTGGGCGAGTGCTTGAAGGATTACTTCATGCCGCCAGAGGCCACGCAGGTAAGCCCACTCATTCCGTTTAGCCCGATGCCCGGAGGCGCGCTTACCGCAAACACCCAGATGATGCGCGATAATAAAATTTTAGACAAATTCCCAGCCGTCATCAAGGCCATGCGCGAGGTCGTCGAAAAGGGCGGCTTCGGCACGAGCGTGACGCCGGTTAGTCAGTTTTATTTCCAGCAGGCGTTTAACAACGTAATGTTCGGCCCGTGGAAAAAGATCGCCGAGGGCTACGGCAAGATGGTGTTAGGTTATTTCGGCAAAACGCCCGTTAAGCCGGATGAAGGCGTGATTAAGATGGCGGCGGAGCAGCTGGGACTACAGCCTACGACCAAGCACGCCATAGATATCGCCGATGCCGACGAGAGCAAGAGCGTCGCGTATGCGCAGAAGATTTTACGCGAGCAGGGCATCGAACCTAGCGAGGAGAACATATTTATCGCGCTTGCGTGCAAAGAAAAGGGTATCGCGTTTTTAAAAGGCGAGGGCAAGGTGATGAGTCGAAAAAAAGAGGATGTAGCACCTGCCGCAAGCCATCAAAGCGGTGCTTCTAAAAACGGCAAATTTGACATTAAGATTAACGGCAAAATTTACAGCGTAGAATTTGCTGGACAAAACGTGCTCGTAAACGGCGATCGATACGATGTCAGCTTCGATACCTCGGCGCCCGCAAAGCCGCAGCCGCAACGCTCCGCCGGCGAGCAGCCCACTGCTAACGCGCGAGGCGGTACGGACGATAACGATATAAAAGCGACGCTTCCTAGCAACGTATTTAAAATTTTAATAAAGGAAGGCGACGCTGTTAAGGCGGGACAGAATGTCATCGTGCTTGAAGCGATGAAGATGGAGATAAATATCGAAAGCCCGCGTGACGGTGTAATCGATAAAATTTTAGTCGCTCAAGGCGATACGGTCGATGCCGATCAGGTGCTCGCGATTTTAAGATAAGCTCTAAAATTTAGGCGGGCGCTTCCGCCTAAATTTCATGGCGACAATCCTCGGTGCTTAAGCGAGCTCACCTAAATTTTAAGCTATAATAGCGCAATCTTTTATCAAAATTTAATTTAAAAAGGACGCAAAATGACAACTCCGAACGATCTGGATAAACTAGGTCTTAAAAATATCAAAAAAATCAATCACAACCTAAGCTACGACGAGCTTTTCGAGCTTGAAAAGGCGATGAATGAAGGGCGCGTGAGCAGCAACGGCACCTTTATGGTGGATACGGGCATCTTTACGGGTCGCAGCCCAAAGGATAAGTACTTCGTAAAACAAGATCCGAGCCAAAAATACATCGCTTGGGGCAAGGTAAATCAGCCTATCTCAAAAGAGCTTTTCGATAAGCTTTTAGCCAAAGCTAAAGCCCAGCTAAGCGGCAAGGAAATCTTTATCCAAGACGCCTATTGCGGCGCTAGCAAATCCAGCCGCAAAAACGTGCGTTTCGTAACCGAAGTCGCATGGCAGGCGCATTTTGTTAAAAATATGTTCATTCGTCCAAGCGAGAGCGAGCTGGCGGAATTTCATCCCGATTTCGTCGTTTACAACGCGTGCAAATGCAAAAACGAAGATTACGCGAGCGACGGGCTGCATTCCGACGTTTTCGTTATCTTTAACGTCGAGGAAAACGTCGCCGTCATCGGCGGCACGTGGTACGGTGGCGAGATGAAAAAGGGAATTTTTTCGATGATGAACTACTGGTTGCCGCTTGCGGGCAAGATGTCGATGCACTGCTCGGCAAACGTAGGCAAAGAGGGCGATACGGCGCTATTTTTCGGCCTAAGCGGTACGGGCAAAACGACGCTATCGACCGATCCGAATCGCAAGCTAATCGGCGATGATGAGCACGGCTGGGACGATGAGGGTATATTTAACTTCGAGGGCGGCTGCTACGCGAAGTGCATAAATTTAGACCCTAGCAGCGAGCCTGAAATTTACGCCGCGATCAAACGCGACGCGCTGCTTGAAAACG
>CAUUQJ010000043.1:0-8036 GCA_963547085.1 uncultured Campylobacter sp.
GCGAGAGCATAAAGATCGCTGCGCATAGCGCAAAGAGCGGATGGGTGCGGATCAGTCCGTCAAATTTCTCAAACGGATGCTCGAAGCGAGCCGCGAACTTGGAGCTTTGCGCGCAAATTTCGGCGCCTGGCTCGCAAGTTTCAGTGCCGAAAGGGGTCGCTTCCGCGCCAGGCTCGCTCTCTTTAAAATTTTGCTCGCCTGCTTTAGAATTTTGCTCGCCTGCTTTAAAATTTTGCTCGCTTGCCTTAAAGCTCCGCTCGCCGCAAGCTAAATTTTGTCCGTTCCCGCCTAAATTTAACTCATTGGCAGAGTCTGCTAACTCGTGATTTTGCGAAAAAGAAAGATTTGCGTTTGAGATAAAATTCCCCTCATCCTCGCCGTTTGCATTTAAATTTAAAGCGGGACTTTGGGCTTTAAATTTTAAATTTAACGAGCGAGCGCGCCTTTGCCGCACGCACCAGATGAACGCAAACGCGCCGAGATTTGCTACGGCATATAGTATCCAGTAGGTGAAAAGTGCGGCGTTTGCCTGCGTCGAGCCGATCACGATCGCGCAGAGTACGAAGCCCGCGTGCGAAACGGAGCTAAAAGCTAGCATCCGTTTGACGTCGCGCTGCACCAGCGCCATAAGGTTTGCTAAGCTCATCGTAGCCACCGCTACGGCGTAGAGCACGATGTTTAGCCACTGCACGCCGATGCTTTGCAGCGCTTCAAACAGCCTGATCGCCACGACAAAGCCCGCGATCTTGGGCACGACGGACAAAAAGCCCGCCATAGCCGAGCTCGCACCCTCGTAAACGTCGGGCGTCCAGGTGTGAAACGGGATCAGCGAGAGCTTAAATCCTATCGAGACGATCATAAATGAGCAGGCGGCGAAAAGCAAGACGTTGGTTTGTAAATTTGAACTCTTGGCGATCTGCGCGATGTTTGAAATTTCCATAGAGCCGGTCGATAGAAAAAACATCGCCGCGCCGAATGCGAAAAAGCCCGATCCCAGCGCGCCCATTATGAAGTATTTTAGCGCCGCTTCGACCGATCTGGCGCGGTTGTGAAGCGCGATTAGCGTATAAAGCGCCAGCGAGCCCGTCTCAAGCCCAACAAGGATCATCATTAAGCTTTCGCTCGCGACCATAAACTCATAGCCCACGAGCACGAATAAAAACAGCACGAAAAACTCCGCCGTGTGGTACTCGTGCGCGCTTCTTGCGCCCAAAGACAGAAAGATGAAAAATATCGAGCTTGCGAGCATGATAAGCATCGATAGCGTCGCGATTCCGTCCACCAGCATCACGTCGAAAAGCCCGCGTATGCCGCTGTTGTATCCAAAAACGAGCCCGAAGCCAAGAGCTAGTGCTAGTATCGTGATGACGGCGTAAAATTTATACGATAGCGTGCGCGCAAAAAGCGAAACCGCGAGCATCAGCAGGGCAAATCCTCCGAGTATCGCCATAGGCGCGATCGAGGCTAAATTTAAAAGATTATTTTGCATCGCTTCTTACCTTAAAATTTGCTTTTTCCATATAGGCGCGAGTCGCGGTCTGAGAGGCTTTGTTAAACATCAGCTCAAGGCTTTGCGTCACGCTGGGCTCGATGCTCTTTAACATCAGATTCGGCGCGACGCCGAGCACTACCACCAGCACGCAGATCGGGACGATAGAGCAAAGCTCGGTTCTGTTTAGATCGCTTAGCTTCTTATTCTTCTCATGCACGAGCGCGCCGAAGAAGGTCTTTTTATAAAGATTCATCGAATAGATCGCGCCCATTATGATGCCGAGTCCGCCCAAGAGCGCATAGCTAAAGCTTATTTTAAAAATTCCTACAAGGCTTAAAAATTCTCCCACGAAGCCGATCGTAAGCGGAAGACCTATTGAGCCTAGCAGCACGACGCAAAAGCAAAACGCATAAAGCGGCATCACCCGCGCAAGCCCGCCGAACTCGCTGAAAAGCTTCGTGTGCCTGCGGTCGTACAAAAAGCCTACTAGCATAAAAAGCCCGCCGCTTACGATACCGTGGCTGATCATCAAAAATACTGCGCCGCTAATTCCTTCGCGGCTCATTGAAAAAATTCCAAGCATTATAACGCCCATATGCGCGATCGAGCTATACGCGATTACCTGTTTGATGTCCTTTTGCGCAAAGGCGATGAAGCTCGCGTAGATGATCATAACGATCGCTACGGCGCACATCATCCCGCTAAAATGCACGCTCGCGTCGGGAAATAGCGGCAGCGAAAATCGCACGAAGCCGTAGGTACCCATCTTAAGAAGCACCGCGGCAAGCAGAACTGAGCCTATCGTAGGGGCCTGCCCGTGCGCGTACGGCAGCCAGGTATGAAAAGGAAAGCAAGGCGTCTTGATCGCAAAGGCGAGCGAAAATGCCAAAAATAGAGGAATTTGCGTGCTAAGCGGCAGCGACAGGCTCTGCCAGTTTAGGATATTAAAGCTATATTCGCCCGTAGCCTCGTGATAGAAATAGCTCATCGCTACGAGCCCTACGAGTAGAAACATCGAACCTAGAAAGGTGTAGATGAAAAATTTCACCGCGGCGTAAATTCTCTTGCCGCTGCCCCACGCGCCGATGATATAGAGCATCGGAATTAGCGAAAGTTCCCAAAAGATGTAAAACAAAATCGCATCCAGCGCCACGAAAACGCCCACCATCGTCATCTCTAAAAACAAAATGCAGATGATTAAATTTTTGGCGCGCTCTTTAATGCTTAGACTAAGCAGCGCTAAAAAGGTAACCAGCGTGCTTAGGATTACCAAAAACAGCGAAATTCCGTCCACGCCGATGAAGTAGTTGATGCCGTATTCGCTTATGAAAGGGTGCAGCACGCTAAACGCGATGCCGTCCACCGGCTCGTAGAGTATCCACAAAACGAGCGAAAGCACGAACTCTATAAAGCTCATCGTAACGGCGTAGGTCTTAATGCTCGCTTCGTCGATCAAAAAGCCCAAAATCGCAGCTACCGCCGGAAAAAATATAACTAAACTTAAAAAGTATTCCATGCCCACCTCACAGCGCAAACGCCAAAATCAGCAAAATGAAAGATCCCAAAACCATCCACCTTAAATTTGCGCTCAAATCTCCGCTATTGCTTACGCGATCCGCTCCTTCGCCGCTTTTTACCGCGATGCGAGCGATCAGATCGACGCTGGCGTCTATGATCGCGCCGTCGCATTTAGCGCAGATCTCGCTAAGCTTAGCGTATCCGCGCACGATCACGCGCTCGTAAATTTGCGGGATAAAATACTGAGCGATCAAAATTTTATAAAATTTGTAGTTCTTTAAATTTTGGCTAAATTTACCCTTGCTGTATGTCCAAATCGTGCCGATCGCCACCGCGCTTATCATCGCTAGCGTTATGGCGATCAAAATTACCTCCACGCCGTGCGGGATCGAAGCTTTAAAGCCCGGCAGTATGCTAAGCACGAACTCAGCAAAATCGTGCTCGAAAAAACCCGCGATTACCGCAGGCACGGCTAATACGCCCATCGCAATGAGGGCAAAGCCTTTCGCCTCGTGCGGATGGTGCGAGTATTTTGCCTTACCGAAAAACACGAGCATTATTAGACGCACGCTGTAAAACGTCGTCATCGCAGCGCCCGCAAACAGCAGCGCCCAGATAAAATACGCGTCCGCGCTCCACGCCGCTTCCAAAATTTTATCTTTTGAGAAAAAGCCTGCGAACGGATAAAATCCGCAAAGCGCGAGCGAGCCTATGCACATTAAAATCGCCGTCGGCCGCATAAACTTATATAATCCGCCCATATTTTGGATGTTTAGATCGTCCTTCATTGCGTGCATTACGTTGCCCGCGCCCAAAAATAGAAGTGCCTTGAAAAACGCATGCGTCGCCAGATGAAATAGCGCGATCCAATACGCCCCGAGTCCCGCGGCTACGAACATATAGCCAAGCTGCGAGAGCGTGGAGTAGGCGATGATTTTTTTAAGATCATTATGAACCAGCGCCATCGATGCCGCAAAGACCGCCACAAAAGCGCCTAGACAGACGATAAAACCGCTTACTTCGGGCGCAAGCGCGAAAATCGCATTTGCGCGGATCACAAGATAAACGCCCGCCGTAACCATCGTCGCTGCGTGAATGAGCGCGGACACGGGCGTTGGACCCGCCATCGCGTCTGCCAGCCAGGTATGGAATGGAAACTGCGCGCTTTTGCCCATCGCACCGATAAATAAAAGTGCTGCGATCAGGGTTAAAATTTCAGGCTCCAAGCCCGCCGCATTCGCAAATACTACCTCGTAGCGTAGCGAGCCGAAATTTAAATAGATCAAGAAAATTCCAAGCAGCATCCCAAGATCTGCGATGCGGTTCATTATAAAAGCCTCGTTGGCGCACCAGCTGTAACCCTCCCTATCATACCAAAAGCCGATCAGCAGCCATGAGCAGAGCCCGACCCCCTCCCAGCCGATGAAAAGCCCTAAAAAATTATCGCTCGTTACCAAAACCAGCATCGAAAATACGAAAAGTCCCAGGAAGCTGAAAAATTTAGCGAAGTTTTCGTCATCCCACATATAGTAGATCGAATACACGTGCACGACGCTGGAAACGATGCCTACGACCACCATCATCACCGCACTTACGCTATCTATGAGAAAGCTAAATTTTGCGTCCAAAAATCCGGTGCTTATGAAATCGGCTAAGCTTACGCTGATTAGGCGGTTGTCAGAGACGAGCTCCATCAAAGCAAGCGACGCGATAGTGCTTAAAATCACCAGCGCCGAGCAGATTACGCCAATAAACATCTTGTCTTTGGCGCGAATGAAAACGCCTGCGAAGATCGCCGAGGCAAGCGGTGCGAAAAGGGCGATTAAGAGCCATACAAAAACGGTATCAAGCATCCGGTCCATCCTTGGAAGGATTTTTAAAATTTACGAAGCTGTCAAGTTCGATGCTGCCCGTCTTCTTATACCACAAGATGAGTAGTCCAAGCCCTACGGCCATCTCGCTCGCAGCGATCGTGACGATGAAAAGCGCAAAAATTTCGCCGTTTATGTTGTCGTAAAATTTCGCTACGGCGACGAGGGCTAAATTTGCGGCATTTAATAAAATTTCGCTCGAAAAAAAGAGCATGATCAAATTTCTTCGCTTCATCATACCCGCAAGCCCGAGCCCAAACATCATCGCAGCGACGATCAGATAGTGATTTAGACCCATTTTATCCCTCGCTCTCTTCGTATGTTAGGCTCGCGTCCATCTGCTTATGCGCAAGCACGATAGCGCAGATCATCGCCACGAGCAGCATCACGGCTGCAAGCTCGAAAATCGCCAGATATTTCGTAAAGATGATCATCCCAAGCGCCTCGGTATCGTCGGTGTTTAAAATTTTAAGCGTTTCTACGTTGTTCGCAACCACCGCGCCAAGCACGATAATCACGAGCAAAAATGCAATCACGCCGCTAAGTGCGAAAAATAGCCTTGCACCCTTTTTCGGCTCGCTTATGTTTTTATCCGCGCCCAAAAACATCAGCGCGAAGCCGTAAAGCACGATCACGGCGCCCGTGTAGACTATGATCTGCACTACGCCTAAAAACTCCGCATCCAGCAAGAAGAAAAATCCGCTCATAAAAACCATGCCGCCGGCCAGCGCGCTAAGGGCGTAAAGAACGTTTTTGCTAAAAACGCTGATGCAAAAAAGCGCCAGGCAAACCGCGCTGAAAAAATAAAATGCAAGCGTTTGTATCATTGCTCCTCCCCCTGCGCGGCGGAATCTTCGGCGCTTTGAGAGGCGGAATTTTCTTTGGAATTCCGCGCCGAATCAAGCGTAGAATTTTGAGCGACAGCGGAATTTTCTTTAGACTTTTCGACGTCCGCGGCGGAGCTTTCCTTTAAGCTTGCCCGCCCCACGTCTTGTCGCTCGACTAAAATTTCGCCGCTTAAGCCAGCGCCCTTTGAAAATAGAATTTTATCGTTAGCGGCACCCTCTTTTTTAGAGCTTTCCGCGGCGCTGCTTTTTAAATTTGAATCCGCGCTCTTTAAGCTTGGCTCGTCGCTTGCGGCGTCGCTTTTTATATAGGCGTTCGGCGTCATCTTGATCCGCGCGCCCGCGTTTTCATCCAGGCTGCCATAGCCTGCAAACTCCTGCGCCGCGCCGTTTAAACATAAATTTTCGCCGCGGATCAAAAGATCCTCTTTAAAGCCGTAGTAGGCTCGCTGTTCGCTCGCAAGCTCATATTCGCAGCCGTGCACGATAGCGATCTCAGGGCAGACATCCGCGCAGAGCCCGCAATAGACGCAGCGCCCTAAATTTATCGAGTAGTTATCTACCTTTTTGCGGCCGTCGCTGCCGAGGCTGGTCTCCATCGCGATGCAGTTTGCTACGCAGATCTTCTCGCACAAGCCGCATCCGATGCAGCGCTCGCTGCCGCTTTCGAGCAGGCGCATAAGCTTGTGCACGCCGCGGTATCTAGGCGGCATAACAAATTTTTCCATAGGATACCGAAGCGTGTGCGAGCCGCCACGCTTAAACATATTTTTTAGCACCACCCACAGCCCCACGAAAAGCTCGCCGTTAAAGGTGCGAGCTAGAAATCTGCGAAACTTATCGCCGCCGGATTTAATAGGGGTTCTTTTGTCGATCTGAGCGTATCTTGCCATCGCACCCCTCCTTAAACGATCGCTAACGCGGTAATTAGCATGCAAACAAGAGCTAACGGCATGCAGACTTTCCAGCAAAGCCCCATCAGCTGATCGGGACGCAGATGCGGCCACGCCGCGCGAGCCCATAGAAAGCAGAAAAACACGAGGCTTGATTTTAATACCATCATAATGCCGCCGGGGATAAACCAAAACGCGTTGAATCCGCCCAAAAACAGCAGCGTCGTAACGACGGAGTAGGTTATGATATTGGCGTATTCGCCGATAAAAAACATACCCCAGCGCATGCCAGAATACGCCGTACCGGCGCCCGCTACGATCTCGGTTTCGTTTTCGGTAAGGCACAGCGGCGTGCGGTTGCACTCTACGAAAGCGGCGATCAGAAATAACGCGAAGCAGACGGGCTCTTTCCAGATAAACCACTTGTCGATGCCGCCGCTTTGCGCGCTTACGATGTCGATGAGCGAGAGCGAGCCCGTGATCATCACGATAGGGATTAGGCTAAGCCCGTTTATCACCTCAAAGCAGGTGATCTGCAAAAACGCGCGAAACGCGCCTATCGTGCCCCATTTATTGTAGCTCGCAAGCCCTCCGATCAGCAGTCCGTAAACGCAGGTGCCGCTAGCCCCGAGTAGGAACAAAATTCCCACATTTATATCGCTTAAAATCGGCTGTATCGTCCGCCCGCCGATAGTAAACTCCGGCAGTAGCGGCACTACCGAAAGTGCCACGAAAGCTCCCGTAGCCGATATTATCGGCGCGATTTTAAAAAGAAGCTTATTCGCTCGCGCAGGGATAGCGTCCTCTTTGGTAAAAAGCTTTATCATATCCGCACCCACCTGCAAAAGTCCCGCAGGCCCGACCATAGAGGGTCCGATCCTGCGCTGCATAAAGGCAAGCACTTTGCGCTCGGCATAGGTCGCAAGCCCTGAGAGCAGCGCGATGACGGCTAAAATCACGAGCGCCTTTAAGACGGTGGCTACGAAATAAAATGCACTATCGCTCATCTGCCCTCTCCTTTGGAATTTGAAATTTTCTCGATTTTTACAATGGCGTAGCGCGAGGTTTTGAAAAATATCTCGCCGCGAAGTTTCTCATCAAAATACGGCAGATACGCCCCGCTAAAGCCTGGATCGATCTTTACGCTAGCGACGATTTCTCGGTTTAAGCTTACGAGCCCCTCTTCGCCGCTTTCGCTATTTTCATCACCGAAGGCATCGGCTTTGCGAGCGCCGCTTGCACGATCCGCTTTTTTTGCACGACCGGCGCCGCCCTTGTCGCTTTCGTTGCTAGCAGCGCCCGTTTTGCCTACATCGTCTGCTTGGTAAATTTTAACGACGTCGCCTGCGCTCACGCCCAAGCTTTCGGCGATACTAGGGCTTAGATACAGCGCGCCCGCTTCGCCCAGAGCGCTGCT
>CAUUQJ010000044.1:0-8011 GCA_963547085.1 uncultured Campylobacter sp.
AAAAAAGGACGACCATGCCAAAGATGAAAAGCGTGCGCGGTGCCGTCAAGCGTTTTAAAGCGGGCAAAAACAAGATCAAAAGAGGCTCGGCGTTTCGCAGCCACATTTTGACGAAGATGTCTCAAAAACGCAAGAGGAATTTGCGCGAGGCCCAATACGTCGATTCTACGAACGTATCTGCGGTTAAAAAAATGCTTTGCAAATAGTGCGAAGTTAGTTTTTGACGAAAGTCATTCAAACTCCCCTAAATTTATGGATTTTAGGGCAAGATCCCAAAAGGGACGCCGATTAAGAAAGGATTAATATGGCAAGAGTAAAAACGGGCATCGTTAGACGCCGCCGTCACAACAAGGTGCTAAAGCTTGCGCGCGGATTTTATAGCGCAAGACGCAAACATTTCAGAAAGGCGAAAGAGCAGCTAGAGAGAAGCCTCGTTTACGCCTTCCGTGACAGACGCGCGAAAAAACGCGATTTCCGCAGACTTTGGATAGTGCGCATCAATGCAGCTTGCAGGCTAAACGACATCAGCTATTCTAAATTTATAAACGGACTTAGAAAAGCGGGCATCGAGCTTGATAGAAAAATTTTAGCAAATATGGCTATGAACGACGCCGAAGCTTTCGCAACCGTCGCGAAGAAGGCAAAAGCAGCATTAAAATAAGCTTTAAAATTTGGCCGTCTTAAGGCGGCTAAATTTTTAAATTTCGACAAAGCTTTTAATTTTAAAAGCGCGTCCGCAAATTTGTCGAAATTTAAGAATTTAGGTAATTTTATTTGAGGCGGTGCAGAATGCTAAAGTCTTTGAAAAAAATCGTATCTCTTGCGCTTGTCGGTGCAGCAGGGTTCGGCTATGCGAGCGAGCAGAATTCCGGGAGCTATGCAAACGCGCAAAAATCACCTTCCAACAACACTTCCCGTTCCGACGTAATGAGCGCTGCGGATAGCTTGGGCGCGAAATTAAGCAGGCGCGACGCGGTTAGCGATAGCTCCGCGAGCGACGAGTATGAAAACTCATTTCGTATCAAGCTCGAGTACGCAAGGGGCTTTGCCAAAAAGGGTTCATATTCGGGCAGGCTTAATAATCAGCGCGTTATGATGCCTGCGTTTCGCTGGACGGGCAATAGCGGCGTAAATGCCGAGTTTTGGAACGGCATTACCAATATAAGCGGCGCGCTGGTTCCTTATGTGGCTTTCGGCTCTTACGAAAAGCGCCCAGGAGGAGATTCTCACTCACAATATTTGGTGCGAAGAGACGAGGATTTGGCTCAAATGCAGCGCAATAAAGCCGCGGGTATCAAAAATCTCGCCTATACTTATACGGGCACTACCGGTCCTATCGGTCCTGACGGTCGCCCTACTGCCATTGGTTCAAGTAGAAATTTAAGCCTAGTATATGCCGATATCGATAATTTTGTAAATTTCTACGGCAGAGAAAACATCGCGGGATACTTCATCGACGAGGTCAATACCGAGGATAACCCTTCCAATATCGCTTATATGGCTAGCATTTATAATTACATTAAATCCAAATATCCGGAGATGCTCGTTTTGGCGAATAACGGCTGGGGGGTACGCGATGCCATAGCCCCTTACGCGGACGTCTGGATGCTGCAAGAAGTAAGCGCGGACGAGTATATCAACCGCTATCGCGCCAGAACCTCGGAATTTGAAAAAGACCCCGCAAATTCCGCTAAAATCTTACACGTCATCTATAACGCCTCGCCCGAGCAATATGACGAGATTATAAGGCTGTCGCGCGAGCGCAATGCGGCGAATTTATTCATCACTTCCGATACGAACCGCTATCCTGGCGGATACGACGATCTGCCGAGCTATTTTGAGGCGCTGATGCTGGCGATCAATAACTTCACGCCTAAAAACGGCAGCCTGTTTTCGCAGGCCGCAAGAAGCGGCGATCGCATAGGCATCGAGATGCCGCGCTCAAAGGTCGATTTGGATCTTACCAAGCTCGCAAGAAACTCCGCGTATAGGGATTTACAAACCGAAAACGGCGACGAGTTTAGCATAAACGTAACCGCGATCGGAAACTATGGCGGAGATTACAAAGACCGCTCGGGCGGCGTCAAATACGATCACAAGAGCGACGGAATTTTACTCGGAGCCTCCAAGAGAGTGGATGATCTTACGCTGGGCGTGATCTTTGGGTACCAAAAATCGGACGCTTGGTATGAGGGTAAATTCGACGGCGTGAAAGAAAACATCAAATCCTACGAGCTCGGTCTGGCGGGTAGATACGATTTTAACGAGAACGTGGATCTGGCGGTAAATTTAACATATTCGATAAACGATCATAAATTTGAAACCAACAACGGATTCGGCGCTATCCACGGCGCGAAATACAAGTCGCAAATTTGGGATTTCAGCACGAGAGCAGGGTATAAATTTTTATTTGAAAACGGCTATATTAAGCCATATTTGGGGCTTGGAGCGATTAGAGTGAACGAGGATGCGATCTCTAGGCTTAAATTTAGCTCCGCTTCAAAAACCGCACCGAACGGCACCGCGGGAATTTACGCGATCAAGGCTTTCGGCGATCTACAGATATTCGTAAATGCTGAGTACGAGCATCGATTTAGCGGCGATTCGTATCATGCAAGCAGAAAGTATTCGGATAGATACGACGTGGAGGGGCTTGATTATTCTAGCGGCGTATTTAACGGCGCGATCGGACTGGAATATAAGATCCTTCAAAGCGTCGGACTCAGCGCATCGTACGAGCTAAGCGAGAGCAAAAATAGCCTGGCAAGAGCCGCTTTTGACGTGGAGTTTTGATTTTAATCGGAGTAGTCCAAGATAGGCAGCTTGAAGCACGATTATAAATTCCTCTTTGCCGCAAAACAAAAATTTTATGAAATTTGCGGCTAAATTTTACCTGGGCTTTGCTGTGAAATTTTAAAATTTCGACCGTGGATTTTGTTTACATATTTTCTTGCTTTTAAATTTCATACACTATCGCTTTTTATGCTACTTTCAATATAAAAATAGTGTAGAATTTTGCTGTAGAATTTTGCACGTGTCTTTTATGGCCTGAAATTTTAAAATTAGTGCTGCTTTAAATTCCGTGATTATTAAATTTTAAAATTCCATATGCTAAGAAATTTTAAAATTTTAATCTGGTTCGATAAAGAGATTTTGCTAGGCGGCGGGATTATAAAAATTCTAAAGCAATTACTCGTAAAATTTTATAAAATCCGGATTAATTAAAATCGCTAAGCCTAAGACGATGAGGTAGAATTTTGCGGATCGCTCCGCAAAATTTAAGAGAGATTATTTTAGCTTGTCTAGTTCGATGATGTAAGGCACCGAGTTTACCCCCGCACCGAAGTATTTGGCAGCTAGGGCTTTTGCAGCATTTAGCTCGGCAGGGCTTACGTCTTTGGCACCTGCTTTGTTATCTTCAGCGTAATATTTTTTAAAAACCGCTATCTTTTGCTCGTCGGTTTTAGCATTTTTGATCTCTTTGTAGATGAGCGCGGATTTTGCGTGGCCGTCATCGCCGTGAACGGAGGTCATGACGATATCGACATTGTTATTTTTTAGAGTTTCTTCGATCCTTGCCATCTCTTTGCGGCAGAATGGACACAAAGCGTCTGTCAGCATCAAAATCGTAGGCTTTTTAGGATCGTTTCCTAACTTGATGATATTGTCTTTGCTCTCTGCTTTGAAGACCTTACTTAGCTGTCCTGCGATGCGGTCTTGTTTGATCTGCTCCTTATAGACTACGCGTTTTTTAGGATCGATGATATCGGTAAAGATCAGATCGCCTTGAGTGAAGATGATCTCCTCTTGCGACATATTGCCTTGAGAGATTTTTAAAACGACCGCCTCGACGCCCTTTGGCTCGCTAAGTGGGATGCGCTCGGCGACCTTTATTTCGATGCCTTGTGGCGCGCCGCCGTAGATGGATAGAATTTCGCTGTCGCTTAAAGCCGCGTTTAGGCTCGCTGCGAGCGCAACTGAAGTTAAAATAGCTTTTTTCATTTTTTTCCTTTGCAAAAAATTCCGCGCATTGTAGTGCAAAATTTTAAATTTTTACTTTTTCAAATAGCGTTTATTGTCGATCGTCACGATATTTCCCATCTTATCGAGGTATTCGAGGTAGCAGATGACGAATTTCCTGCTAAGTCCCAGCTCCTCTTTAGCGTTCGTGACGTTTACGAAGCCCTCTTTTTCGATGATTGCGTAAAGGCGCTTTATCGCCAGGGCTAAATTTTCGGCCTCTACGAAGAGATTATGTGCGAGACGTACAACCTTTTTGGCGTAGGTTAGCTTTTTTAGCGCGTCATCGCCGCTTTCGCGGTCGATCTCCAGCTCGTCGTAAATGTTATACGGCGCAAGCGGCGCGATACCGCCCTTTTTGATGAGATCAAAAATTTTACTCTCCAGGCTCTGTTTGAGCGCGTCAAAATCCACTCCCGATTTTACGTAAACTCCGCCCTTTTTGGAGACGATGCCGCCCCGCTCAAGCTCGCTAAGCGCGCGCGCAGCAAGATCTTCGCTGGCCCACGAGAGCTTTAGAGCGATCGAGGCGGGCGAAAAGATCGCATAGTCGTTTTTTGAGACGATAAATTTTATGAGGCTTTTTACGTCCTCGATCGCGCTTAGATCGTAAACGCATAAATTTGCTTCGTCAAAATACGTTCCTTCTAAGCCGCGCGCGATCTTTACCGCTTCGTCGTATTCCATACCGAAGCGCTGATACGCAGAAAATAGCCCGAATCCATGCTTGTGAAAGAGGCTTAAAATTTTAAACGCTTCGGTGAAATTTCGCTTCAAAAGCGCGGTTAGAAGCACGGCTTTGCTCTGCTTTTTTAGCGGCTCGATCACGGCGTTTAGCACGCGCCCGCCGCCGATTACGCGCGAGTTTGCCAGGCAGACGAAGGGCTCATCAAATTTCAAAAACATCGTTTTATCAAATTTAAAGCTTACGAGCTTCTCGCCGCCTTCAAGCTCCTTTAAAATGAGCGCTTTTGCCGCGCTTTGCTTGCTTCCGACGCAAAACAGTACGTCTTGATTATGCGAAATTTCGCCGCTAAAGGTGCAGTCGGCTTCATTAAAGCCGCGGAAGAAGCCCTTTTTGCTTAGGATTTGCCCCTTCTCAAGCTCGCTCGTTTTGGCGTCCAAGCTCAGCGCGACGCGGTTTGGAGCCTGCGCTAGCGGCGTGTCCTCGTCGTGGATCTGCACGCTTTTGACGTTAAAAATTTTACCCAGATCGCAATTATAAAGCTTCTCGCTCTTTGAAATCGCGCCGTTAATGAGGCTGCCCGTTACGATGGTGCCGAGCCCCTTGAGCGAAAAGACGCGGTCGATGTAGTAGTGCACCACGCCGCCTCCTTGGCGCTGCGCGGGCTTGATATTAAAGAGATAGTTTTTCAGCTCGGCGATACTTGCGGGATCCTTGATGCTGATAAAAAAGGTGTTTAAAATTTGCAAATCTTTAAATTTAGAGATATATTCCTTGCACTGCGCCGCGACCTCCGCCTTGCGCGCGTCGTCCGCCAGATCGCACTTGCTGATACATAAGATCACGCTTTTTACCCCGAGCAGCGATAAAATTTGAATATGCTCTTTGCTTTGCGGCATTAGCCCGTCGTCAGCGGCGACTACTAGCATCGCAGCGTCGAAGGCATACGCACCACTAATCATCGTCTTTACTAGATTTTCATGCCCCGGAACGTCAATAAACGCAACGTTGGTATCCCCCGAACGCAGATGCGAAAAGCTAAGATCGATCGTGATGCCACGTTCTTTTTCGCTCGGCATTCGGTCTCCTTCAAAGCCGTTTAGCGCCTTGATTAACGCAGTCTTTCCGTGATCGATATGGCCTGCGGTGCCGATGATTACGCTATTCATAAATTTCTCCGATCTTTTTTATTAAATCTTGCAAGTCGCTTTTTAAAACCGATCTGAAATCTAGCAAAAATTTATCATCCTCGATCCGCCCGATTATGCCCGCAGCGCGAAATTTTGCCTGCGTGCTCTGCGGGTCTGCGCCATCTAAGATCGCAAGCGCGACGCTTGGGTAGGAGGCGCCGGGCATCGTGCCGCCGCCTACGAAGGTAGTAGTAGGCACGATCTGCGATTTTACGCTGATGCGAGATTGAACTAGCTCCGCTCGCTCACGCAGCTCGTCCAGGCTCAGATGGATCTGATCTATCGTCGTGATGAGGTGAAATTCTTTATTTATATACGCTTTGATCGTCTCGGCAAGCAGGCTTAGCGTGATCTTATCCACGCGCAGCATTCGCAGTAGCTGGTTTTTTCGCAGGCGCGCGATAAGTTCGCGATCTCCTAGGATGATGCCGCACTGCACGGAGCCGAAAAGCTTGTCGCCGCTAAAGCTAAGCAGCCGCACGCCGCTTTTTAAAAGCTCAAAAATAGATGGCTCACTTTTGCCTAGCCCAAATCCCAGCTCGCTCGCGTAGCCGCTTCCAAGATCGTAATAATCGATGATCTCGTTAAAATTGTCCTCTTTTTTCATGCTAAATTTTGCAGGAGCAATTTTAGAAGCTTGAGCGAAAATTCCGTTCTCGCCGTCTTCATGAAAACACTCGCTCTTTTCGGACGGTTCGCCGCTATTTAAATTTAGAGCATTCGCAGAACTATCCGCCAAGCTTAAATCATTCGCCGCGGAATTTAAAATTTCGCCCGTCGTATCCGACGAGCAGCCACAAAGATTTTCTAAATTTTTAAAGCTTGCCGCTCTAAGCGCTAAAAATTCCTCTTTTTTGCGCGTCGCTTTTCGCGCCAAAGCCGCAATTTCTGCAGCGCTTACGCTAGAGCTGAAGCCTGAAATTTTAAAATTTGAGCGGTGCACCTTCATCAAGATCGCCGTATTTTCATTGATCGCTTCTTCGTAATCGTCCAGCTTGGTTTTGTTCGTAGTGCCGATCTCCACAAGCTTTGCACCCGAGTTTACCATCACTTCGCTTACCCGAAAGTTCCCGCCGATCTCGACTAGCTCGCCGCGGCTTACTACGACTTCGCGTCCGCGCGCGAAGGTATTTAGCACCAAAAATACCGCCGCAGCGTTGTTATTGACCACGAGCGCGTCCTGCGCGCCGAAGAGCTCGCTACACAAAAGCGCTATGTAGTCGTATCTGTTGCCGCGCGCGCCCTCGGATAGGTCGTATTCTAAATTTGAATATGAGGTGATGATCTTTTGCGCGCGGGCTAAAATTTCGGCGCTGATGACGCTGCGGCCGAGGTTTGTGTGCAGCACGACGCCGGTTGCGTTGATGAGTGGCTTAAGGCTTAGATTTTGAAATTTTTCGTAGCGCGATTTGATGCGCGCGATGATCTCGCTTTCGCTTGCGAGCTCGCCTCCTTGCAGCACCTTTCGGCGCTCCTGTTCAATAAGCTCTTGCGCGATTTTGATGATTTGCGGGCGAAGGCAGTTTTGAAACTCCTGCGCGTTTGCGATTTTATCGATTTTTGGTAGTTTGATTTGTTGCATTGCGACCCCGATGCCTTAAAATTTAGGCGATTTTATCATTTAAAGCTTTGATTTTGCTTTATCTATAGAATTATTAATTTAAATTCGATTTACTTTAAGTACAGAATTTAAAAGTTGTTTAGAAAATAAGAGTAAAACCCGCCTAATTATCAATTTAGGATAGATTATGAAAGAACATGGATTTTACGCCGCGGGGCTAAAGGATGTCGTCTTAAGCGACGATATCGAAATTTGCGGCGATGAAGAGGGGGCGAAAAATGAGGAATTTATCGTCGCCAATTCGCCGAAATTAAAAGCGCAAATTTATGCGCCCGAGATAAATTTTTATATAGAAAATTCCGCAGATGAGCCGCTTCAAATCGCTAAAAACGTAGATATTTTGTATCGCGCCAAGGATATCGCCTTCGACGGTGCGCTAGATAGTGACTATCAAAAGCCCGTCGGCAAAAACGTAATTCTTGCCTGTGATGAGCCGCGAGAGGAGCTTGTGGGGCTACTTAGGCAGCACGGATTTAAGGTGATCGCGTTAAGCAG
>CAUUQJ010000045.1:0-7938 GCA_963547085.1 uncultured Campylobacter sp.
TTGTGCTCATCGTAACTTACTGCTCCTTTGTGTGAGCTTAAGTTAAAGAGAGCCTCTATTATTTTATCTTTTTGCTTTTTTGTATCGTTGTCTAAAATTAATTCACCAGCATTAAAAATCATAACAATATGGCAGTTTTTCTGTTCTTTAATTTCTGATATTAATCCGAATATGTCTTTTAAACTTAATTTATTTGATAATCTTTCAAAATCATCAAAACAAATTACGATATTTTCGAAATCTTTCTTTTCAAAAAACGATATGCATTCAATAATGGCCGAACCCAATTTTGGCGTAACTTCATCTAAAATTTTATCAAATCTTAATTTTTTAGCATTCTTTGAAATTTCAGATATCGTCCGACTTATTCGATAGGCCTGCAATATAATTTCTTGTTTTATTTGTTTAATATCATCCTTACCGAATAGAGAAATGTATGCAAATTTTTTATTTAACTTTTTTGAATTTCTTTCCGCAAATTTTTGCCAAAAATATGTTTTTCCAACTCCCCATTTGCCGTTTAATACCATGCAAATAGCGCTTTCTTTCCTTAAAAGATCAATAAATTTGTCTTCTATTTTACTTTTTATTTGCATGTCGTCCTCTATCTCATTTTCACTTTAAATTTCTAGAATATTGATGTTTGTATGGTTATTATATCTTAAATATCCTTTTTTTTGTCACATATATTTTGTAATATTTATATACAGGCAAATTTATGGTTAATTAAACATATTTTAGAAAAATATTATTAAATACTTACTCTATAGAAACATAATCGTCTTTAGTATTATTATATCGTCGCCTCTTGCTCCAATGCCGCCGCTCTTGATAGCGTGCCGCAGGAGATGAAGGGTTCGGCCGCTGCGCTCATCGGCTCGCTGCAATACGGTAGCGGCATCCTCTCCTCGGCGATGCTTGCGGCGTTTTCTGCGGGTACGCCGTGGACGATGTCTTGGATCATAGCTCTGTTTGTTTGGCTAAGCGCACTCGCGGCGTATTTTAATAAGTAAATTTTAAATTACGGCGAAATTTTATAATTTACCATCGAGTTCGGCTCTGTTTTAAACAGACGGCGGTTTCTTAAATTTAAACTCTAGCTAAATTTAGACCGAAATTTTTAAGTAAACTTTGCTATAATCGCCGCAATTTTGAAAAAACCGAGGAGAAAATATGAAACTAATTTACGCTGCTTGCGTGCTGGCCGTGTTTGCTTCGGCTCAGATCGAAACTGTGCAGGTGCCGGACTTTGCTAAAAGCTCGATGAAGACGCATGAACAGGCCGAAGAAAAACTAATCGCAAATGCCTTAAAAGGCGATCTAAGCCAGATCGCAAGCGACCTGAAGATTGATAAAACGCTAAAAGGCGGCGAGTCGCTTGTCATTAACGGTGCGCATTACAGGACGATCGAGGGCGACAGCACGCAGTGGAAGGAGGGCGATGCCGTGCGCCTGTTAAGCGGCAATAAGGACGGCAGATGCCTAAGCTCGATCATGCTCAATCTAAGAACGAAAACCGTCTGTAAATTTATGTGCGACGCGTATTAATCGCATAAATTCCATACTTTATAGCGCGAGCGAGATGCTTTAAATTTCGGTTTGCTCGCGCCATCCACAGTAATTTGTTGTATAAATTTCTACATCTCGCATCGTAATCAGGTAAATTCTGCTATAATAAACGCAAATTAAACAATGTCGTTAAAATTTAGCGCGGGCGTGATAAAGCGAGTAAAATTTGTAGAGGCAAATTTTGCCTGCCGCTCGGTACTTCAAACGACAAATCAAGGAAAAAGATGCAAAAATTTAGAATTACAAACGGCGAATACTCACGCATGGATATTTTTTTGATCATGACGCTGGTTTATATATTCGGCGTGGCGTGCAGGTTTTTTTGGATATATTGGGCTAGTGAGATCGAGCAGTTTTCTTTTGACGGCGAGCTCATCATGACCACAAATGACGCCTTTGCGAACGCCGAGGGTGCGCGCGATATGATAGCGGGCTTTCACCAGCAGGGCGATCTTAGCCCGTACGGCGCGTCGATCCCAACTTTAGCGTTTTTACTTAGTAAAATTTTACCTGTCAGCTTAAATAGCATTACGATCTACATGAGCGTGTTTTTCGCGCCGCTGGTGGCCGTGCCGATTATTTTGATAGCAAGAGAGTATAAGATTCTGGGCGCCGGCATCATCGCGGCACTACTTGCTTGCGTGCTGCCCGGATATTATGTCAGGACTTTGGGCGGGTATTTTGATAGCGATATGCTAAATGTTACTCTGCCGCTGCTAACGCTATGGGCTTTGATTAGGCTCATAGGGCGAAGCGAGCAGAGCAGCTTTGCTTTACCTGCCGTTTTTACAGTGATTTATGATTGGTGGTATCCTAGCTCGTATTCTCTAAATATGGCGATTATAGCGATATTTTTAATCTATACTTTGATTTTTAATAGACACAATGAGGAAAATTACAAAGCGATTATTCTTATGGTTGCAGCGGTCATAAAATTTAGCGCGTATTACGAAGGTGAGACAATAATTGTAAATTATATTTTATTGCTTAAGATTGCACTAATTGCGTTTTTATATTTTTTAATGATTAAAATTCCAAGCCATAAAAGCAAAAAAGCTCTTTGGATTTTGGGTACGATCGCCGTAATTATGTTTATCATATTCGGCGGACTTACGCCCATAGCAGTGCAGCTTAAAGCTTACATCTTAAAGGATGTAAGCAAAGAGGAAATTTTCTACTTCTATGGTGTTAGAAATACGGTTAACGAGGTTGCTAATGCTAATTTCATGAAATTTGTGCTTGAATCTAGTGGGCATCTATTTATATTTATATGCGCCGTAGGAGGGCTGGCTCTACTGCTGATAAAATTCCGTTCGTTTATATTAACCTTGCCGATGATAGCGCTTGGAGTTTTAGCACTTTTCGGTGGAACTCGCTTTACAATGTACGCTACACCGATGATAGCGCTTGGATTTGCTTATTTTATATATTTCACGCTGAATTACTTTGAAATACGCACCTGGCTTAGAAGTACTTTGTTGGCTATTTTAACCTGTTTGGCGCTAATGCCTAGCATAGATTTTATTTATAAATTCCGAGTTGCGCCTACGCTTACGAAAGACTCTATAAATCCTCTTGCGGAGCTAAAAAATAAGGCTAGCAGGGAGGATTATGTGCTATCGTGGTGGGATTACGGATATTTAATCAGATATTACTCCGATGTAAAAGTAGTAGCTGATCCCGGAGGTAGACAGGCAGGAGAATACACTTTTATGAGTGCGTTTTCCTTTAATAAAGATGAGGTAAGCTCTGCTAATATGGCAAGGCTTAATGTCGAATATATACAAAAGTCGCAAGGTAAAAAATTTGATCCTAAACTGGAAGATAAATTTAAACTAAATCTATATCAAATTCAAAAAGATTATGGCGAAGCGGATATCAATAAATTCCTAAGTTCTTTAAGCGATAAGAATTTCAAGCTTCCGCAGAAAACTAAGGATATATATTATTATTTTGTACCGCACATGATAGATATATTGCCCAATATTTTAAAATTTTCTACTGTAGATATAGAAACAGGTAAAGAGTCTTGGACGCCATTTATTCATGTGGGTTATGATATTAGAATGGGTAAAGATGGAGAGAGCATCATAATAAATGATGAATGCACATTGCCTAGCGTCGATCCTGAATACCTAATCTATAACAGTAAAAGAATGCCTATTAATTCATATTATCAAGTGGGCGAAGTAAACGGCAAACTCGTCAAATTATCTAAGCAGATAGATAAAAATTCTAATCTTTACGTGATATTTTTACCGGATTACCAAAGAATTTTAATCTTAGATAAAAAGGTCTTTGAATCGGCCTTCATCCAACTTTTTGTGCTGGAAAACTATGATAAAGATCTATTTGAGCCCGTTTATTTAAGTAATTCTGCGCGGATTTACAAGTTATTAAGATAAATTTATATCTAGAGGAATATTGCGTAAATTCTTATTGCATTGTGCTTTTACAAAGCGTATGTTACTAAGCGATAAAATTTATAATGTAAATTATATGCTGAGATTTAGAATTTATACTGGCTATAAATAAATTACAAAAATACTTTAAAATTTTGTCACTAAAAATCGTAAATGTTATGTATTTACTTTAAATTTAGCCTAGGTTTCGAAGCGTGTCGCTATCATTAAGATGAAATTTCACCCAAAGGAGTAAAGATGAGAAATTTAGTTGCAAAAGTGGCGCTTCTTAGCTCTTTAGCTGCAGTAAGCGCGATGGCGGAGGGGCTTTTCATAGGTGGCGAAGGCGGATACAATTTCAAAAACCAAGCCGCAGGTTTTGATGACGGACAGCCGCAAATCGGCGTTAAAGCCGGATATGACTTCGGCACGTTTAGAGCTTACGGCGGGTATTTTTACGGATTTAAGGGCGAGGATTCCAGTTCGAATGCCAATTCGAAAAGAAAGGTTAAATGGAGCACGCACGATTTCGTAGCCGGTGCGGATTTTACGCCGGAGCTTTTCGGTAGATTTAAGCTCGTCCTAGGCGCTTACGCTGGGCTTTCGGTGCTAGATACTGAAGTTAAAATAGATTATAGCAATGGCGGCTGGGTTAGAGCAGACGATACGCTGGGTGGCTTCATTTTGGGCGGCAAGATAGGTACCGCGTATGAGTTTGGCTCCAATAGCGAGATTGAAATGGGCTTTAAAGCAAGCAAGGCGTGGTATAAAGACGGCGATTATATCGAAGATAACGACGGTAAAAAATACGGCGTTTACGCAGGATATAATTATAAATTTTAAGAATTTTCATATTTGAGGCGTTGCACTGCTTTCATAGAGCCTTGATGCTCAGTGGTTTTGCAGAGTGTCGGGTAAGGCTAGCTTCGTCGCAAGGCTTTACTAAGTTTTAGTAGAATCTTGCGACGAGGTTTAAATTATGATGAATTTAATGTCTTCAAATTCCATCATTAAATTTTAACTCATAGAATTTCGTCGATAAAAATTCCATTTCAGATTTTATTGGCTAAATTCCACCCCTGCGCTTTTGGATAAAATTTCGTTCATTTTCGAGATTAGGTTAAAATTTTAATGACGGCAAAAGAAATTTTAGATAAAATCAATACTTTCATACCAAAATTTTACTCAAAGGATAGAGATGAAGAGTTACGTTACGGGCTTTCCGCGCATCGGAGAGCAGCGCGAGTTAAAGAAGGCTTTGGAGAGCTATTGGGCGGGCAAGTGCGATTATGACGCGCTAGAGCGAGTCGCCTCAGAGCTAAAAGATCGTCACATCAAATATCAGCTGGATGCTTGGAGCGGCTTAATTAGCGTAAACGACTTTTCATACTACGATCTGATGCTCGATACCAGCGTGCTTTTCGGCGTGATCCCGCAGCGCTTTGCGGCTCTTTCGGCGCATGAGCAGTATTTTGCGATGGCGCGCGGCAGTAAAGACGCAGTCGCGATGGAGATGACGAAGTGGTTTAACACAAACTACCACTATATCGTGCCCGAGATCTCGGCGTATACGGAATTTAGCCTAAATCCTAGTAAAATTTTAAGGGAGTACAAGGCTGCGAAGAATAACGATTTTAAGGATTCCTGCGCGCTAAAGATAAATTTAATCGGACCTATCACCTATCTCGCGCTTAGCAAATCAAGCGACAAAAGTGATCCACTCGCGCATTTAGATGCCCTTGTCGCGAAATATGAGGAGCTGCTAAAGCTTCTTAGCGAGCTTGATAGCGAGGTCGTAGTTCAGATCGATGAGCCGATTTTCGTAACGGATCGCGCGACTGAGCTAGCGCCAAAGATTGAGCCTATTTATCAGCGCCTAAGCAAGGCTGCAAGTAACGTAAAAATTATCTTTATGACCTATTTTGAGCATGCGACTGAGGCCGTGCGCGAGATAGTAAAGACCGATGTTTGGGCGATCGGGCTTGATTTTGTTTACGCAAGCGAAGAGAATATCAAAAAAGAGCTTCAAATTTTAAAAGACGCTAAGACCGTGCTCTTTGCGGGCGTGATCGACGGGCGCAATATCTGGAAGAGCGACATCGATAAAAAGCTAGCCCAGCTCAAGGCCATCGAAGCTTACGTTCCTAAGGAGCGCATCTATGTGGGCACCTCCTGCTCGCTTTTGCACGTGCCTTTTACGCTAAAATATGAGGACAAGCTAAGCACCGAGATCAGATCCTGGCTAAGTTTCGCGGTCGAAAAACTAAGCGAAATTTCGATTTTGACCCATCTTTTCTTTGAAATTCCGATGTGCGAACACGGCATGAAGGCATACGAGGAAAATCAAAAATCCGCTAAAACCCGCGCTAGCTCGCCTCTAATTCACGACGAGCGAGTGCAAAGCCGTGCCGCAAATTTAAATAAATTCGAGCGCGCCGATCGCTACGAGGATCGCATCAAGGTGCAGAAAAAGGAGCTAGGCTATGGAATTTTACCTACTACTACGATCGGCTCCTTCCCTCAGACTGCCGAGCTTCGCCAGGTTCGCAACGCCTATAAAAAGGGCTTAATTGGCCGCGAAGCCTACGAGCGTGACATCAAAGCCTATATCGACGACTGCGTCAAATTTCAAGATGAGATTGGCCTAGACGTACTGGTTCACGGCGAGCCGGAGCGTAACGATATGGTCGAGTATTTCGGCGAACAGATGAGCGGATACGCGTTTAGCGCCAACGGCTGGGTGCAGAGCTACGGCAGTCGTTGCGTGAAACCGCCGCTACTTTTCGGCGACGTGAGCCGCCCAAAACCGATGACCGTGGAGTGGATCAAATACGCCCAAAGCCGCACTAAAAAGATTATGAAAGGCATGTTAACGGGTCCGGTGACGATGATGAACTGGAGCTTCGTGCGCGATGATAAGCCTCGCGAGCAGATCGTAAAACAGCTTGCGCTCGCGATTTTCGATGAAATTTCGGATCTGCAAGACGCGGGTATCAAGATCGTTCAGGTGGACGAAGCTGCGTTTAAAGAGGGCTATCCGCTTAGATCCGAAAACATTCCTGCATACGAAAAATTTGCCGTAGACGCCTTTAAGCTCGCTGTCAGCGCCGCAAGTGCTCACACACAGATCCATACGCATATGTGCTATTCGGAGTTTAACGACATAATCAAAACGATAGAGGCGATGGATGCCGACGTCATCAGCATCGAGACCGCTCGCAGCGGCAACGAGCTGCTTCGAGTTTTCAAATCGGTCGGCTATAAGCAAGAGGTCGGTCCAGGTGTTTACGATATCCACAGCCCGCGAATTCCTAGTGTACAGGAGCTCGTAAGCCAGATCCGCGCGCTGCTTGAGGTGCTTCCTAAAGAGCAGCTGTGGATCAACCCGGACTGCGGTCTAAAAACCCGCAAATGGGAGGAGGTTCGCCCTAGCTTAAAAAATATGGTCGAAGCGGTAAAAATTATCCGCACGGAAGCATAAATTTAGCGCGAAAAAAACTTTGCTGCCGGGCAAAATTCCACCCGGCAGCCCTATTTCGCGATAGAATTATGCAGAGCGTTTATTTCGAATATAGACCGTTAAAACATCTGGGCGAAATTTTACTTCGAACGAGTATTAAAGGGCGGTGAGAGATTTCTACGCGTCTGCTTGGCAAGCATATTTGATAACCGCTAAGTAATGCAGCAATATGAAATTTAGTGCAGGATTTACGGCTTTTTCAGTTGGGTGGGCGCGGGATTTTTTTTAAAATGCGGCGTAAAATTTCATCTCGACTGCTAGCTTAGGATTTCATCGCAACTGCTCGTTTGATTGAAACGCGGAGCGTAAATTTTATCGCGATTGCCCTAAAGGCAGGTTGAGGCAAGCGATAAAATTTTAAAATTTTCGCAAACCAGTTCTTGCGCACACAGACCTCTTCGCTAGCCGAATAAAAAACGCTGAAATTTGCAATTTTACGCGGCGTTT
>CAUUQJ010000046.1:0-7795 GCA_963547085.1 uncultured Campylobacter sp.
GCGCGTGTTCTACGGCGCGGCGAACATCAATGCGGCAGACGTTTTATGCCGATTTTGCGCAGATTAGGCTTTACAAATACGGCACGAAAAGTGCGGCTCCTATAAAATTTAGTCGCGAGCTGCTGCGCCGGTTTTGTGCTTGTGCGATAAAATTTAGACTCGCGGCAAGAATGCTTTTTGATTAAAATTTCTAAAATTTTGCGCTTTCGTTTGCCGCGTAAATTTAAACAAATTTTATTTGCCGTCTTGCACAGCCGCTCCACCCAAATTCTCCACTCGATCGAGAATCGCGCTGCACAACTCGCAAAAGTCGCGCAGCCGCTGCGTTTAAATTTAAAAGCGCGTAAATTTAGCGCGACGCGCTGTTTTTAAAAACGTGCAAAAGCCCTACGCTTCGGTAATGATCGCCTTTACGAGCTTGGAAAATTTCACCCCTTTTAGCGCGCCTATTTTGGCGCTGAGCCGCTCAATCTTTGAAATTTTATCTCGCATCGTGATCTCCTCGAAGCAGTGGCGCTCGTCGATGTGGAAGTGGCTGGTGCTGACGATGGTGACGTTTGCGTGGTGCTCAATCTCTACGAGCTGCTCGATCAGATCGCTTTGGTGATGATCGTAAGCGATGCAAAGCACGCCCACGCAGTCATCCTCGCCATCTCCGTGAAGTACGCCCTCGACCATCTTTTCGCGTATGAGATCGCGGATAAACTCGCTGCGGCTTAGGTATTGCTTGGCGCGCACCATCTCGTCGAGATCCTCAAAAAGCTTCGTCGGCAGCGAAATGCTAAATCTTACGGCGCTCTCTTTTTCCTCTTTTTTCATAGCTCCCCTCATTTCGCGTATTTTGAACGTAATTTTACCGAAATTCCGCTCAAATAGTAAGAATTTTGCGCTAATTTGGCTTATTCTTTAAAATTTAAAGCTCCGAGGCACCGCGCTTATTTTGAAATTTTGCTCGCGATTTCGCGTTATATTTTAGTGCTAACGCGATGAAATTTACCGGTGCTACGTTATTTTAAATTCTACCGCGAGCTTGCGTCCAATTTTAAGAGTCAGGCGCTAAATAGCGTCTTAGCTTGGGATTTGCGCAGTATCTAGCCACGCGCCGCGGTAGAATTTTGCATCGATTGCCGTAATAGCACGCGTAACGCTATGGCAGGCAACGGCGCGCCGTTAAATTTTAAAATTTTAACGTTTCGGCTGCGACATATAGAGACGGCAAGGCGTAAATTTGTTCGCTGATTTTGCGATTTTAGAAAAGCTAGCCGCGGTGGATTTTATCGCTCGTAGCGTTAGAATTTACGCAAAGAGCAGGCAGGGCGCAGAGTTCATAAATTTAGCGGCGAGATGAGACTAATAAATTTTACAAAGAGCGAGCTTAACGGCTATAATTGCGTTTTTTGTGGACGAATTTAGCGCGAAATTTCGCTTAGATACGCAGCGAGCTGTCCGTAGGCGATGCCGCTGTCGTTGCACGGGATCTCGCGGTTTAGATAAAATTTGATGCCCCGCGCGCGCAGCTTCGCGCACGTAAGATTTAGAAGCGTCGCGTTTTGAAAGACCCCGCCGCTTAGCGCGACCTCGAGCTCGAAGCCTTCCGCAAACTCCGCGATAAAGTTTGCCAGACCGTTGATAAATTTCGTCGCGGCCAAGCGCGGCTCATCGCTCAAAGCCTGCAAAAACGCCTCTTTGTAATCGATAACATAACATTCGCCCTCAAGGCTCCACGGCGCCTCGCCATCTGAGGAATTTGCCGCGGCGTTTGATATGGAATTTGCCGTAGAATTCGCTGTGTTTATCGATAAATCATAATCTATCTCGCCCGCGGAATTTAAACTACGAGCGCTTGTCGAATTCGGAGCATAGGCAAAATTTTGCTCGGCATCGTAGGCCTCGAAATTTGATGCAGAATTTTCGGTCTTGCCCGCCGCACTGCAAACATTCGCGGCTGCAAATCTTTTTCCGCTGGCAAAATTTGCCGGACAACTATTGCAATCTATAGAATCGCTAAAATTTTCTGCTACGCCCACCGCGCCGTCGGTAGAATTTCCTGCGCAGACGCCGCCGCTGTCATTACGCCCTGCGCTGCGGATAGGATTTTTTACGGCGACAAATTTCTCGCTCGGGCTTGCTACGCCGCCGACAGGGCTTTTATCGCTCAAAACCTCTACCCCATTTGCCCTTTTTAGCGCGAACCTGTAACTCTGCTCGCAGCCCTGGATATAGAGGTTCTCAAGTCGCATGCCTGCTTCACCGTCGAAGCTTACGGTTCGCAGGTCGCAGATCACCGCAGCAAACGCGTCGAACAGCCGCCCTAGCGAGCTTGAGCGGACGGCACGCGGCGCGATTTTTTCTAAATTTGCGACTTCGCTTGCGCTAAATTTTGCCAAAAACTCGCGCGCAGCGTCCTTTGCATTAAATTTAAATATGAGCGCAAGCGCAAGCTTGTAGATGTTTTTGATCGCATTCTCGCCGCCGATAAGCGCGATCTCGTCAAATTTTGCGACGCGTTTGAAGCCGAACTCGTTAAAAATCATCACCTCGCCTCCCCAGATCGTGCCGTCCGTGCCGTAGCCGGTACCGTCGAAGCAGAAGCCGAGGTATTTTTTGCCGCTGCCTAGCAGCTCATTTTGTGCTAGATTCGACACCAGATGCGCGAAATGGTGCTGGTAGCGGATCATGGGGTATCCGCGCTGCTCGAAAAAACGCGTGTGTGAAAACTGCGGGTGCAGATCCGCGATAACAGCGTCGAACTTCAGCTCGTAGGCGCGCACGAACATATCCAAAAGCGCGAAAAATCGCTCATTCGTGGCGACGTTTTTGAGATCGCCGATGTAGGGCGAGATGAAAATTTGCCCGTCTTTGTAGATCGCAAACTGATTTTTAAGCTCCGCTCCTAGCGCCAGGAAAGTGCCTTTTAGCCGGAATTTGCTAGGGAAAATTTTTGGGTTCATTCCGCGAGATGTTCGCAAAAATAGCGCGCGATTTAGAACGTCCGCTTCGGCGGAAAAATTTGTGCATCTCGCCAAATTCGCGGTACTGGTACTTGCCGGTTTTGTGGCATTTGCGAAATTTACGGGGCTTGTGGGATTTGCATCGTTTGCTAAATTTGCGATACCTGCGGCGCAGGCGGATTTCGTTTCGCAAACAGGTTTCGCTTCGGCGACAGAATTTGCATCGTTCTGGTTTTTTTGAGGCGCTGAATTTATGGCGTCGCAGCTAGTTTTGGAAGTAAAATTTACGACGTCGCAACTTGTATCCGCATCGGAAGGTCTTTGCGAGTTCTCGAAATTTAGCCCGTCCGCAAAATTTTCCTTAAAATTTTGCGGCTCGGTAAGGGTTTGTGCGGTCGCAGAATTCTGCGTTAGAATGGAATTTTGCGCAGAGCCTTCCGTCTGAGTGCAGATCGGAAGTGGCTTGTAAATTTTGCTAAAATTGTAAGCCGTTTTTGAATCAGGCGCTAAAGTTCGCGCTTCAAACGGCGGTAAAAAGGCGATACTATCGTCGCTCGGCGTTAAAATTTCGCGGTCGTTATCCAGGTAAAACGAGATGACGCCGCCCAGCTTCGCGCGCAACTCCTCGCTGCTAAAAATAATGGGTTCGCCGCTGATATTGGCGCTTGTGGCGACGATCGGGCGATCAAAGTATTCAAAAAGCAGCAGATGCACGCCGGTATTTGCGAGAAAAATGCCGATTTTATTAAGGTTCGGCGCCACGCTTGGAGCGATAAAAATCGCGCCTGCTCTAAAAATCGCCGAAAAGCTTACGGGCAAACGCACGAAATCGCTGCTGCTATCGGAATGGGCGCCGCACGCGTCCGCCGTGCACGCCTGTGCAGAGCATGAACCTTGCAAATTTATCGTCTGTTGCGGACTCGGCTCGCTCACCGAGCGCTGCAAGTCCACCCTATCCTCAGCATGTCGCAAGCCCTGCATATTCGCCGAATTTTGCGAAATAGACTCGTCCGTCGCAAGCCAAGAATCAGACTTCTTCGCCGCGCATTGCAAGTCTTGGCTATCCGCTGCGGACTGTAAATTTAAATCATTAGCTGTATGTCGCAGCTTTAGCTCGCCTTCTGCTTGCGGCGAGTTCAAATTTTTAGCCGCGTACTGCGAACCAGACCCATTCGATGCGCGTCCTAGCTCTTTTATCGCGCCCCGCGAGTCGCTCGTAACCGACGCATCGCAGGCGAAATTACGGCGCGCCGTTTTGCTAAAAATTTGCGCACTATGCAACCCGTCCTGCTCCATGCAAACTCCAACATTTTGCGTGCTAAAATTTTGCGCCGCGCAATTGCGTAAATTTTGTAGCGCAAAGCCCTGCCCTTGCGCCGAATTCTCTTGCTTGCTAGTAAATTTCGGCGATATAAAATTTTTGCCTTGCGCCTTTAAATTTTGCGTGCCGAAATTCGCCGCAAAGCCCGCCTCTGTGCGCCAAACAAACTCGCGCTTTTTTAAAATCACGATCGGCTTGACGTTGCAATCTATCAGCGCCTCCTCTTCTGCGCTTAGGCTCGCTGTGCGCCCCGCCTGCGCTGCGTCGCGACACATGATCGCAAAGGGCTTGCTCGGGCGTTTTTTGAGCGTTCGCAGCATCCGTACCGCGCGCTCGTTCGTCGCATCGCAGACGATGTGAAAGCCGCCCATTCCCTTGATCGCGCCGATCTGCCCGCGCTGCAAAAACTCTGCCGTGCGCGCTACCGCATCCTCGCCGCTTGATAAAATTTCGCCGTCCGCGCCGCATAAAAACAGCTGCGGGCCGCAGTGCGGGCAGGAGATCGGCTCGGCGTGATAGCGGCGCGTGAGCGGGTTCGTGTATTCGCCGCGGCAGAACTCGCACATCTCAAACGCCCTCATCGTGGTATTTGCACGGTCGTACGGCAGCGCGGCGATGATGCTAAGGCGCGGGCCGCAATCCGTGCAGTTTATAAAAGGATAGTGGAAGCGCGGATTTTGCGGGTCGTAAAACTCTTTTTTGCACTGATCGCAGATCGCAAAATCGGGCAGGATCGGGTTAAATTTACGCCCCTCTTTGGACTGCGTGATCTTAAAATCAGTAAAATTTTGCGCAAAATCTTGTGTATTTAGATCGGTGCGGATAATTTTATCGATACGACAAAGCGGCGGCGCCTCGCTGCGAAGGCGCTGCTCGAAAATTTTTAAAATTTCTTCTTCGCGCAGATCTTGCTCGGCGCTTTGCGGATTGTGCTTGGAGTCTTGCAAATCCTGCGAGCAGAGGTTTTGCTCGGACAAAACTGGCAAGATAGAGCCCTGCCCGTTTAGATTTAGCTCGGATAAGTTGGGTAGGAATTTCGCGCTCGCTGCGGCTTGAAAATCATCCGTCAAATCATGCGGCAAGCTCGTCAAATCAGGCGGATTTGCTAAATCGTTTGCTATATCACGTAGCGAGCCAGCCGAATCATTCGGTAAGTTCGGTGCGCTTTGCGGTAAAATGGAGTTCGAATTTAAATTTGAGCTCGTAAAATTTAGTGACGAGCTTGCGGTCTTGCTAGAATCCGACTCGGCAGAATTGAAAGACCGAGCAGCCGATGACGATACTTTCTGCGCTTGAATTTCGTTAGAATTCGGCTCATCTAAATTTAAAGGGGCGGAATTTTTACCAATCGAGCCTTTTTGCAGCTCGGAAAGGTCTGCACAAACGATGATTTTAACGCCCTCGCCGTCGTTATAAACTTCGCCTTTTAGCCCCAAATCCACGGCGAGTTTATAGACGAACGGGCGAAACCCGACCCCCTGCACTGCTCCGAAAACCTCAAATTTAGCCGCTTTCATGCACGTGCTTTCATAAATTGTGCGCCGCAGGAGTTTTGCAAGCAAGTTGCGCTCGCTGCAAGCGGACAAAACGTACCGGGCGCCTCAAAATATGCTCTAAATTTAATAAAATTTGATCCTTCACGTCCGCGCCCTTTGCCGCTTTTTTTAAATTTCGCAAGGTCTCGTTTGCGCTAAGCTTAGCCCGTATGGCGCAGCTATCGGCACCGCAATGCCCGCGCAACTCGCTGTTTTGCGAATAAGGCTTCAAAGCTTTGCCAAAAATACGCATATATGCCCGATCTAGCGAGCCTGAAGTGCGAAGCTGTCGCTAAAGCTCGCATCAAAATTTTTGCAAAGCCTAATCATCAAATCTGCAAATTTGCGCCCGCTAAACATCGCTCCACCGAAGATCAAAACGTCAAAATCCTCTTTGCGCTCATCCGCCAGATCGCTTAAAAAATAGCCCAAACTATCGAAAAATCCGAACGCAAACAGCTTTTCATTGGCGCCTGCGAGCGCATAGCTCATCGCCGAGCGCAAAATTTTATCCGCTTGCACGCAGCCGCGCTCATCGGTGCAAAAATCGAGTCGCACCCCTTTGCCGCCCGCAAAATCCTCCGCAGCCGCCATCAAAAACGCCGCATCGCGCCCCCAGATAAGCTGTGCGGCGACGCTAAAGATACCGTGAAATCCTACGTTTGCACTTTTTAAAATTTCATCGATTTTTGCGGCGTTTACATTAAATTTGGCGCTGAAATTTTTAAGCAGCTTTGCGCCCGTCTCATCCGCGCAAATTTGAGCCTTAAGCTCGTCAAAGCTGCGCGGCAGATTAAATTTAAGTAGAATTTTTTTAGAGCTTTCGCCGTAAATTGCGATCTCGTCGTCCGTGCCCACGCCCAAAAAGCAGCGCAAAACGCGTTTTTTGGAGTCGTTCAAAATCCCTTTTTCGCGGCACGTAAGCGCAAAAAGAGCGGAGTTTTTGTCGTTTGAGTTTTTCAGATAAGAGCTTGCGCTGCCGCTTAAAAAATCCTCGTTTTGCACGATCAAAAAGCCGTTTTGCAGCGGCGCGACTTTAAAAATTTGATCTTTTTGCGCCGCGCTTTCGCATTTTGCGCTCAAAAAATAGATCCCGTCGCTTGCCAAAGCGCGCCCCAGCGCAAACACGAATATGTCGCCCGCAAGCTTTACGTCAAAAAATTTAGGCGCGCCCTCGTGGTTTTTTCTAAAGATCGCATTGGTTTTTAGGCTTATGAGCGGCTTTTCGAAGGTTGCGAGAGCGATTTTGCTCTTTTCATCGCTCACAAAAATCCCATCCAGCGCGCCCACTCCCGCAGCTATAAAAAAATCGGCGCTAAAATCCACGTCCGCCTTGAGCGTGAAAGTTGCGCCGCCGCGCTTAATCTGCACCTGCTGAGCATGAAATAAGTTTATGCGGCAAAACTCCAGTAAGCAAGCAAAATTCTCCCTGCCTACCGCTTCAAATTTTCCCTCATGAAGCACGCTAGCGCCGCTTATTACTCCAAATTCGTTTTGAGACGGCTCGGCGCGAGCGAGGTATTCCTTCATCACTCGCGGAGTGAAATTATTAAATTTAGCCGCGCTACGGGTGCTTGAAATTTCATCCTCTAAAAATTTGCTTAAATCGCCCGAGAAAGCATCTTCAAACATGCCGTTAAATTTCAGCGCTTTCACTTCGGCGCCGCCCTCGCCCACCACGCGCACGGAGGATTTTGCCAAAAATATAGAGTTTGGAATCAGCGGCATCGCCTCGTCGCTAAATTTTAAAATTTCATCCTCACTGCCGCGCACGAAAAGGCTTATTAAGCTCGCCTCTTTTTTCAGGCAAAACTCAAGTGCGCTTTTGCGAGCATAAAACAGCAAGAAGTGCGCTATCAGCGCGTTTTCATTAAGGTAGTTAAACTCATATGCTACTATCATCTCGCCCCCTTTTTGCAAATCGATCCGCGATATCTTGGGCGCTAAGATCGGCGATTTTTTCATGCGCGAAGCCAAGATCCGATAGG
>CAUUQJ010000047.1:0-7793 GCA_963547085.1 uncultured Campylobacter sp.
AGATAAATTTAAGCGGGAAGAACCCGCTTAAATTTTATTTGCCGCAGCCGCATTTGCCCTGAGCGGCAAGCTTGCGGCGAACATATGCGATTTTGCTTTGAAGCGGAAGGTGCTTAGGGCAGTTGTCCTCGCAGCCTAGCAGCGTCATACAGCCGAATACTCCGTCATCATCGCCGATTAGCTCGTAAAAATCCTCGTCGCTGCGTTTATCCAGCGCATCGATCTGAAAGCGCGCTATACGGTTGATACCGACGGCGCCGATGAAATCCTTTCGCATTATCGCGGTACCGCAGCTCGCCACGCAGATGCCGCACTCGATGCAGCGATCCAGCTCGAAAACCTCCTGCGCGACCTCCGGCTCAACCTTCTCCTCAAGCTTGGAGATATCGGTCCCGTGGTCGGTATGGATCCAGCTCTCTACGCGTTTGCTCATCGCGTTCATCCAGTTGCCCGTATCGACGCTGAGGTCTTTTAGCAGCTTGAAAACCGGAAGAGGCATAAGCTCGATCACGCCGTCCGGATAGTCCTTGGTAAGCGTGCGGCACGCAAGCTGCGGCTTGCCGTTTACGAGCATACCGCAGCTACCGCAGATACCCGCGCGACAAACGAAGTCGAAGCTTAGCTCGGGATCAAATCTCTCACGAATCACGTTAAGCGCGATAAATAGCGTCATTCCGTCAGTCTCTTCGAGCTCGTAAGTAGCGAAGTGCGGCTTTGAAATTTTGCTTAGCGGATTATACTTAAATGCCTTTATTGTTATTTTTCTACTCATATCCTATACCTGCTCTTTCGTTAGGTGCTTTATATTTTGGCTGCAATTCATAATGCATCAATGCCTCTTGAATTTCATATCTGCCTTTGCCCTCGGCTTGCATTTTCTCGCGAATTTCATCGACCTCTTTTTGGCGCACGGCGCTGTCCGGATGCTCGATGATATTGCCTTTGGCGCCGTATCCGCGGAATGCAGGCGGCATCTCCATCTTCATAATATCAAGCGGCTCGTAGCTTAGAGTAGGCATAGTATCGCCCTCTTTCCAGTTTGCAAGCGTTCGTTTTAGCCAGTTTAGATCGTCGCGTTTTGGATAATCCTCGCGGAAGTGCGCGCCGCGGCTTTCTGTGCGATCAAGCGCACCCTTGGCGATACAAAGCGCAAGCTTTAACATCTTCGGTACGCGATAAGCCTCCTCGAGCTCCGGATTTCCGAAAAGCTCTTTATTGCTTACTTTGACGTCCAAGGACTGCTTGTAAAGCTCTTCAAGCTCTTTTACGGCTTTGACTAATCCCTCGCCGGTACGGAAGATCGCGCAGTGCTCCCACATCACGTCTTTCATCTTGTTTTTGATCTCGAATACGTTAAATTTACCCTCTTTTTCAAGCAGGCTTTTAATGTAATTTTTCTCTTTATCTACGAATTTTTGTATATCGTGCGTATTGATATCGACGTCGTGTCCTTGGCAATACTCCGCAAAATACTCGCCCACGATCATTCCTGCGACGACGGTTTCAGCGACGGAATTTCCGCCCAAGCGGTTAAAGCCGTGCATATCCCAGCACGCAGCCTCGCCGGCGCTAAAAAGTCCAGCTAGCGTTGGACTCTCGCCCGTAGCTTTTGTTTTGATACCGCCCATCGAGTAATGCTGCATAGGAAGGATCGGAGCCCAACCTTTACCGCGCTTTCTGCCCTGCTCGTCGGTTATTACCTCGGTGTCGGCAGGATCGATGCCGTTGAAAATTTCGCAAATTTCTTGCACGTCGCGTAAATTTTTCTCGATATGCTCGCGTCCGAGGATCGAAATGTCAAGCCAAACGTGCTCGCCATAAGGGCTCTTTACCCCCTTGCCTGCGCGGATATGCTCCATTATGCGGCGGCTTACGACGTCGCGGCTAGCAAGCTCCTTTTTCTCAGGCTCATAATCCGGCATAAAGCGATAGCCGTCCACGTCGCGTAAAATTCCGCCGTCGCCGCGGCAACCCTCGGTAAGCAGAATTCCGCTCGGAACGATAGGGGTTGGGTGAAACTGCACCGCTTCCATATTTCCAAGCTGCGCGACGCCGGTCTCAAGCGCGATAGCAGCACCTATACCCTCGCAAACGACGGCGTTTGTGGTGTGTTTATACACTCTGCCGTAACCGCCGGTAGCGATTAGCGTGCCCTTTGAGACGTATGCGATCAGCTCGCCGGTAACCAAATCGCGCACGATTGCGCCATAGCAGCGGTTATTTGCGTGAATTAGCGCGATCGCTTCCTTGCGGTCGTGAATATCGACGTTATGCTTTAGCGCTTCGTTTGCAACGGCAAAAAGCATCGTATGTCCCGTGGCATCGGCGGTATAGCAGGTTCGCCATTTTTTCGTACCGCCGAAGTCGCGGCTATGAATAAGCCCGTGAACCTCATCTTTTTCGGTGATTGTGGTTTTTTGAGCGTTGATAATAGCGCTTCGCTCGCCTCTAGTAATCCTAGTCCAAGGAACGCCCCAGCCCGCAAGCTCGCGGATCGCCTTAGGCGCCGTCTGCGCAAACATCCTAGCGACGTCTTGATCACAGCCCCAGTCGCTTCCTTTTACGGTATCGGCAAAGTGCACGTCCTCATTGTCGCCCTCGCTCATCTTGGAATTTCCCAGAGACGCCTGCATACCGCCTTGGGCTGCCGCAGAGTGCGAGCGCTTAACGGGGATCAGACTCAAAACGATGGTGCTAAGCCCTTTCTCACCGGTAGCAATCGCAGCTCTTAATCCCGCCAAGCCACCGCCAATAACTAAAGAATCGCAATATATTACATTCATTCTAAACTCCCTATTCTAAACTTAACCATTTGAAATCGGCGATTATCGAAAGCAAGAAAAATGCACCCCAAACGATGAAAACCGCCTTTTTAATGAAGGCTCTTTTTCTTTGAATTTCAGCCTTCGTGCCGTCTATGCTGATCCATTTCATATAAAGCCTATAAATTCCAATACTAGCGTGAGTTACTACGAAAATCAATAAAACGAAATAAAATAGATGAAGCTGTCCGAAGCGGGCGATAGCAAGATCTGCAGTGATCTTCGGACCGAATACGATCATTAAAATATGAGCCGCCGCAAAGAAAAATAGGAAAAATCCCGTCCAAAACTGAAACCACCAAAGCGTCGTGTCGCAATGCTTCATTCGCATTTTGTGCGCTTTAAACGCCCTGTAAGCGGCGTAGTTAGCCGGAAATTTTCTCATAGCCAAAAATGCGTGAACTACGAAAATCACGAAAATTACAAAAGCGACGATGTTTGTAACGAAATAAATTCCGCCCGGTTCGGCGAAATGTACGACGCCCTCAAACGCGCCCTTACCGATCAAAATCGTGCCGGTAAATATCATATGACACAGCATAAAACAGGCCAAAATCAGCCCGCTGATGCTTTGCGCCACGTCTTGCAAAGCCATAATGCGGCTTTTTTTGCCGTCTATGGATCTGCCCGTAAAGCCTTCAATGCGACCTAGCATAGGTTCTCCTTAAAAAAGATGATTATAAATCCCCGCTAAACGAAAATTTACATTTTTGTAAAGAGATTATATTACTTTTTAACTTTAGATTAATTTAATTTCTGCAAATTAGTTTTTTCTTCAAAGACTGCTTTAATAAAACTGCTATCAAAAACATCACCAAAGATAAAATTTGCCCCATCGATAAATTTAAAAATATAAACCCAAGCCCATCATCCGGCTGCCTAAAAAATTCTACGAAAAATCTAAACGCCGTATATAGCATCGCATACAGACATATCAGCTCGCCGTTAAATTTCTTAAATTTACGGTAGAAAAATAAAATCACGAAAATTACCAGTCCTTCCAAAACCGCTTCGTAAAGCTGGCTTGGGTGACGTAATGTGCCGCCTACCAAAATCCCCCACGGCTCGCTCGTCTCGCGTCCGAAAAGCTCCTGATTTAAAAAATTTCCCACGCGTCCGAAAAAATACCCAAGCGGCACGCTAAGTGCCACAAGATCGAGCAGCGCCCACATATCGGTTTTAAATTTTTTGCAAAACCAAACCGTCGCAATCACGAATCCGACAACAGCGCCGTGATAGCTCATACCGCGAATGCCCACGAACTCGCCGTTATGAAAGGGGTTGAAAATTTGCCACGGATGGCTGAAATACCACGCCGCCTCGCCCGAATAAATCGCGATATATCCCAGCCGCGCGCCCAAAATGACACCAACCTCGACCCAGATAAAGTAGCGATCAAGCATCTTATCACTAAAGCCAAGGCCGTCTTTGCGCACGAAATACTTTGCCATAAATAGCGCCGTAAGTAGCGCCAAAACATACATAATGCCGTACCAGTGCACGTTTATGCCAAACGCGCTGAATGCCACAGGATCAAAGTGGGCGTAAATTTCGTTCCAGTAATTCAAATTTTTCCTTTGTTTTAAATTTTAAAATTTAACGGCGCGCATCAGACGCTGCGTGGCGAACGCTCGGCAAAAGACGCAAAGCGGCGCAAGTGCTAGGCGCCAAACCTAGTTTTCGAACGCTCGATCGCACGCGCGAAACACGTAAGACGCGAATCCTAGCGATAGCGTCAAACGATGCACAGACCACCTCGCATGAAATTTCAAGCGACGACGCCAGATGTGGCGCAAGGCGCCACACGTAAAGCACCGAGCGGCGATACCAGACGACATACGAAACGACACGCAAAGTGGCGCGACGCGGACAAAGCACGCAGCACCATAATGCATGCGGCGCAAAACGAGAGCACCGGACCCCGAGCAAAACTCGCAGTGCGCGCAAAACAAACGTCGAACGGCACATGCGCAAAATACCGAATGCCGCGCAGAATTCAAAACGACGCGCGCGATATACGACAAACGCCGACGCACAAAAACCGCAAGGCAAATACTTTGCATCCGCGTAGATAATGCAGATAAAATTCGCCTGTCTTGCTTAGCTTATCGCGCTCGCAGGAACTGTACCGACTACAGCGCAAGAAATCCCGAAAGCAAGCTTTAAATTCTATCTCTATGCAGCACTCTCCGTATCGAACACGCAAAAAAACACCGAGCGAGCGAGCATTCTAAATTTTAAATTCCAAGCCCCAGCGTCTCTTTCATCACGCGGCAAAAATCCGCCAAAAACCACCCGAGCGCCTTGTAGTAGCTGCTTTTGGCGTTTATCTGCACGTGCGTAGCAAGCGCGGAAAAGCTAGGAATGATAAATTGCGCCAGATAAAGCGTCAAAATTTTATGCGATTTCGCGTCCGTGTTTTGCTTAAAGATCATGGCAAGCAGCGCTAGCATATTGGCCGCGTGAGCGCTTTTAAGCTCCGCAAAAGGCTTTTTGAAGCGGCATTTTTCATAAAACAGCTCCACTTCGCTTTCGCTTATCAGCTTGAAAAAGTCCATCTCAAATGCCCCTTTTAGCGCCTCAAAATCGCGCCCGAGCGCCTTGTAGTCCTCGCCCTGCACCTTTTGCCAAAGCTCGTGGCCGTTTTTGTTCTCGATATTTTTATTTACGATGATCCAGTTTTTACCCAAGCCGCGCAACTTCTCCTCGTCTATCACGCCTTTAAAATTCGTCGCAAAGATTATGCAGATCACCGAGTATAGCTCGCCTAATTTCATCTTTTTCCTTTAAATTTAATCAAATTTCGCTTGCTTTTTTCAGCTTTTCGATGCCGAATTTTTCCCAAATCCTGCTTAAAGATCGATCCAGGCTCTGCTGCTTTTTATCGATCTCGCCAAAGAGCAGCGAGCTGCCCGATTTGCCGCTAAAATTTGAAAGATTTAGCGCTACGTGGATTATCTGCGCGCCTTTTTTCACGTCGCAGAGCCTAAACAGCTCAAGCGCAGTCTCGCTCAGCAAGCTTAGACTAAACGCCCTATCCTGGCTGATCTGGTGCGAAAACTCCTCGCGCGATTTGTAGCGGATCTTTAGATCATACGTCGCAGGCTTTAGGCCTCTGGCGAGCACTTCGCCCGCCAAATGGCGCGCCAAAATTAAAATTTTACGCCGCAGCTCGTCCCGATCGGCGCACGGCGAGAAGCTGCGCCCAAAGCCGATGCTTTTGCGCTCGCGCTTTGAGACGACCTCGCCCTCATCCTCGCCGCTAAGGGCTGCGAAAATTTTCCTGCCGTTTGCACCCATCTTTTCAAAAATTTCTCTGTGTCCTAGCGCGTCGCCGAAGCTTACGATGCCGTATTTACCGAGCGTTTTTTGCGCCGCTTTACCGATGCCGAAAAATTTCGCTACCGGCACGGCGGATAGCTCGCGCGCGATTTGCGATTTTAAAATTTGCCGCACGCCGAAGGGTTTGGCGAGGCTCGTAGCGAGCTTTGCGATCAGTTTTGCTTCGCTAAGACCGACGCTGCACGGAAGGCTAAAGCGGCGCATAATCTCGCTTTGCAAAAACGCGGCAAAGCTCAGCGCGTCCGCGTCGTAGGGCGTGCCGCGTAAATTTAGAAAAAACTCGTCGATGCTAAATTTTTCGATCTCGGGCGTAAAGTTTAGTAAAAACTCATAAATTTCGCGTGAAATTTTGTGGTATTCGCCATGTCTGGCGCGCACCAAAATGAGCTGTGGGCACAGAGCAAGCGCCTGTTTTACGGGCTGAGCCGAGTGCACGCCGTCCGCTCTGGCCTCATAGCTCGCGCTTAAAATCACGCTGCCAAGCTCGCTCTTGCCGCCGAAAATCTCCTCGTCGCCGCCTCCTACGACTGCGATCTTTTTATCCGCAAGCGTGGGATCGGCGAGCCTCGCAACCGAGACGAAGAAGCTGTCCAAATCGATGTGAGCTATCAAACTATGTCGATCCCAAAACCGCTAAGCCCCGCGTAGTCCTTCGGCTCGCTCTTGCTTAAAATTTTGATTTTTCTCACGCCCAGATGCGCCAAAATTTGCGCTCCGATGCCGAAGCTCTTAAAATCGGCGCGATTTTGCGCGGATTTTAGCATCAAAAGCACGCCGCCCTCTTTGCGCAAAACGTCCAGATCGCGCATAAAATCGTTAAATTTCGCATCGCTTAAAAATTCCAGATCGCTTGAAATTTTATGAAATTTCACGTTCGTCTGCGCGCTCTTTTCGGGTTCGCCGAAAATATAGGCGCGGTGCTCGTTGCCCTCGTGATCGCTCACGTCGTAAAATTTCGCCGCCTCGCCGCACAGCACGCCTTCGCGCGGCTCGCTAAATTTAACGAGAGTTTCGTGCTTTAGGCGGTACTGCACGATCTGCGCGACCGAGATCATATTGATGCCGTGCTGCGCGCAGAATTTTTCCAGATCGTCCCTGCGCGCCATATCGCCGTCGTCTTTGACGATCTCGCAGATCACGGCGCTTTGCGAAAGCCCAGCCAAGCGGCATAGATCCGTAGAGCCCTCGGTGTGCCCCGTGCGGGCGAGCACGCCGCCGCTTTTGGCGATGAGCGGGAAGATATGCCCAGGGCGGACGAAATCATCCGCGCGAGCGCCTACGCGCGACATCAGCTCGATCGTCATATTGCGCTCATACGCGCTTACGCCCGTCTTGGCGCCCTTCGCGTCGATCGTGACGGTAAAAGCGGTCTCGTGGCTGGAGGTGTTTTTATCGACCATCAAATTTAGATCTAGCTGCTGCGCAATCTGTGGGCTAAGCGCCACGCACAACACTCCGCGAGCATGCGTGATCGCAAAATTTACCTTTTCCGCGCTGCTAAAGGTGCTCGCAAACACCAAATCGCCCTCATTCTCGCGATCGACGTCATCGACCATAACGAGCATTTTGCCGTTTTTCAGATCCTCGATCGCCTGCTCTACGCTAACCATTATCTCTCCTTTAAATTTA
>CAUUQJ010000048.1:0-7792 GCA_963547085.1 uncultured Campylobacter sp.
CGGGCAAAAAAATCGCCGTAAAGATAAGCAAATTTTTTAACATTTTAATCCTTGATGATTGATAAAATTTTAAAATTTAACCTCCGATCGGGGGCTAAATTTTAAAATTATGCGCGCATTGCAGCAATTATTCATAATTCACGCGCTTTCTTTTACGGCGATTATTGAGCGCCTTAATCGCGCAGCAAACTCTGCTATTTTGCTGCGTTTGCAATTTTGCGAACGCATTTTTAAGCAATTTATCGCGCAGAAAAATCTCTCCAGTGCAAAATACCGCGCGCGGCGTAATCAAAAGCGCTTTATAAGCGCATTTAAAATTTTACTTAACATAGCAAAAGCCCAAAGTCAAGGTAAAATCCGCAATGTTGCAGTGCTTGCTTTGTCGCAAAAGCGATAAGTTTATCGCACAAAATTTGACAAAATCCCGCTCTTGATCGCAAACCAAAATCCCTAGACAAAAATTTTATCTCGCATAAATTGCACAAATCACCGTTTTTCAAGCCTACCTGCACGTTTATAAAATTTCAGTGCATGCAACCTGCGCAAGCAAAGCGATAAAATTTTAAAGCGTTAAATTCTACCAACTCGCACTCGAAAAATCCGCTAAATTTATAGAATTTACAAAGCGGCAAAACTCTAAATTTAAAGCTCATAAAGCTTTTACAAACCCAAAACGCTGCAAACCTAAAACGACGAAGCGGTAAACGGCCCTTTAAATCAAGCCTGCTAATTCTCACGCTCAGGTGCATCTTGCGGATCGCTCGTAAAATCATCGCTTGCTTGCGTAGGGCTTAATCCAAGCGAGCGCAAATAGCTCTGCGTAGCTGCTTCACCACCCACAAGCGCATAGTCTAGCGCATTTAACCCCGCCTCATCGATCGCCTTTTCGTTTGCGCCCGATTTTACGAGCAATTCAACGATCTGCTTGGTACTTTTTTGCGCCGCAAACATCAGCAGTGTCTTGCCCGCGCCCGAACGTTCACAGCCGTCGCTACGCTCGCCTAACGACGCTAGAGCCTGGGCCTCGGCGCTGCCGATCTGGCGGACATTTACGCTAGCGTGCGAGTAGATCAGCAACTTTACGAGCTCATAATTTTTTGCCGCGGCGGCGAAAAATATCGGAGTTTGCCCAAGCGAGTTTTTATAGCCAACCAAGGCGCCTTTAGAGATCATAAATTTAGCGCTTTGAACGTTATTCATCGCGTAAAATAGAGAGTTTTCCTCGCCAGCATTTATCTGCGCGCCCCGATCGATCAAAGCGCCGCTAAAGCGCTCGTCATATCCTAGCAAAAGTGCCAGATCCAGGGCATTATCAAGCTCGTAAATCGCAAAATCCTTGCTAAAAAGTAGCGCACGAAACTCATCTGCACTTACTCCGCCTTTTAACGCCAACTCAAGCTCACCGTAATCTCCCGCCTTGCGATCCTTTGCAGCGTATGCGATAAATTCCGCTATCACGGCGCTTGCCAGCTCATCGGCGTCGTTTTTGTTGAATTTAGCGGCGAAATAATCTCTTAGCGCCTCTCTGGCTGCCGGGATCTCGCCCATAAAATTGCCATAAGCGATGAAATTTCCAATCTTGCGCTCGGAGTAAAATTCTAAGGCTTCAAGCGATTTTTCGCTGATTTGCGCGTAATTTTTCTCTTTAGCATAGCTCAAAAAGCCCTCGCCATCCATCCCCGCAAATGCCAAGGTTCGCTCAAGCCTTTTTTCGTTCAGCAAGGCTTCGTTACCGACACAATCGATATTTTCGTCCCTGATCTCAGAAGCCGCACTTTTTAAATTTTGCAAAAATTCTGCGCCAGCTAGCGAGCCTTTACAGCCAAAATCGCTTTGCAGCAGCTCTTCGTCCGCAGGCTCTTTGCTAAAAAAGCCGCGCGGATCGCTTAGCATCTGCTCGCAAGAAGCGCCAAAAAGCGTGCCGCAAAAAACAAACGAACCCATTAGAATTTTTCGCATCGCTACCTCGAATTGCATTTGAAGCGTTATTTTACCTTTAAATTTATTTATTAAAACTTAGTGCAGGCGGTGGAATTTTATGGAATTCATTTCAGCTTTATAAAATTTTACGAAATTTTTAAAATTTTACGGCGTGGCGGCGAGCAGCGTTAAATAATGGCAGTTAGAGGCACAGCAATGGAGGGCACTATATGAGGACACAGCGACCGGCGACGTTAAAATTTTAAAATTTACGCGCGAGCTAGCGGTAAAATTTTGCAAGCTGTACAAATCTAGCGGAATTTCGTGCTAGGTTTATCGTGAAATAAAATTTTACAAACGCAGCTCCTCCTTGGAATTCTACGCGCATTAGTAGCCAGATAGAATTTACAAGGTAAAATTCCTTGCATAATGAAAGAATTTTACGCGCTTTGCGCGGAGTAAATTAAAATTTCGCCGCGCAAAATCCGTCGCGTTAAAATTTAGCGAATTTCAATCTGATGGAATTTAGCACGACCGTTACGGAGCTAAAGCACATCGCCGCGGCTCCGTACATCGGCTTTAAAAGCACGCCAAGCGCTGGATATAGCGCGCCTGCCGCGATCGGGATACATACGGCGTTGTAAAACAGCGCCCAGAAGAGGTTTTGCTTGATCGTCCGCATGGCAGCTCCCGATAGGCGGAATAGATATAGCACGCTTGCAAGGTCGTTTTTTATAAAAATCACGTCGCCCGCGCCCTTGGCTACGTCGCTGCCGCCATTCATCGCGACGCCGATACTAGCGGCTTTTAAGCTCGGTGCGTCATTGACGCCGTCGCCCACGAAAAGCACCCGCTTGCCCTCATCCGTCAGGGATTTGATGAACTCATATTTGCCGCTTGGAAGCACTCCGCTTTTTACCTCGTCGATGCCGAGGTTACGAGCGACGAAATTTGCCGTTTTTGCGTTATCGCCCGTTAGCATGACGGTTTTTACGCCGCTTTTTTGTAGCGTCTGCACGACGCTGCGCGCTTCGGCTCTGATCTCGTCGCTAAATGCGATAAAGCCCGCGTACGAGCCGCCTATCGCGCAGTAAACGACGCCGAAGCCCTTGTCTAAAAGCTCCTCCGCTTTTACTTCGATGCCCGCATCTACGCCGCGCTCGCGCAGAAAGCCCGCGCTGCCGCAAAAAATTTCGCCGGTGGGATTTTTAGCGACGATCCCCTTGCCCGCGATGCTTTCAAACTCGCCGTTAAATTTAGAAATTTCGCCGAATTTCAGCTCGGCAAATTTTACGATCGCCTTTGAGATCGGATGCTCGCTAAGCTTTTGCGCGCTTGCCAGAGCGTAGAGATCCTGGGCGCTCAGATCGCTGAAGCTTACCGAAATTTCGCCCTTGCTAAGCGTGCCGGTTTTATCGAAAACCGCGACGTCCGCGTCCTTTAAAATTTCTAAAATTTCGGGATTTTTGATTAAAATTCCAGCCTTTGCGGCGTTTGAGATCGCGCAAACGATAGCGATCGGCGTCGCAAGCCCTAGCGCGCACGGGCAGGAGATGATAAGCACGCAAATAGCGGCGGATGCGGCATATGAGAGCCGCCCGTCAAGCGCCATCCACGCTATAAAGCTAACAAGCGCGATCAAAATCACCGCGGGTACGAAGATATTTGAAATTTTATCCGCAAAGCGCGCGATCGGCATCTTTTTGTTGCCCGCCTCGTTCAGCAGATTTTTAATCTCAGCAAGCAGCGTCTGATGCGGGAATTTCGTCACCTTCACGTAGATGACACCATCAGTGCTGACGCAGCCTGCGTTTACCTCATCGCCCACGCTTTTATAAACCGCCAAGCTCTCGCCGCTGATGAGCGAAGTGTCGATCTGCGCGCCGCCTTCCACGATAAGTCCGTCGCATGGGATGCGCGAGCCGTTTTTTACGAGGACCTTATCGCCCGGCTTTAGCGCTTCTGCGCGCACTTCGGCTATCGTGCCGTCGTCTTTGATCAAAAGCGCGGTTTTGGGGCTTAGATCGATTAGCCCCTTGATGTAGTCGTTCGCCTTCATCTTGCTGCGCTCTTCAAGGTATTTGCCGAGCGAAATAAAGGCGATTATCATCGAGGCGGAGGAGAAATAAAGATTGGTAAATTCATTCTGCGCGCCGTGCGTATAGACCCACGCCGCGGTCGTTAGAGAATAAGCAAACGCAAAAAAGCTTCCCATCGCCACGAGCACGTTCATATCAAAGCTTCTGTTTTTCAGCGAGCCGTAAGCGTGATAAAAGAAGTTTTTGCCACAGTAAAATAGGCTCACGCACGCCATCGCCGCGCAAAGTAGCGCCTTTGGAACGAAGCTTAAAAACCCGCTCATCTCCACAGCCATTACCGCCGCGGCTAAAACCAGAGCGAGGATTAGCCTAAATAGCGCCGCTTTGAGGTTGCGTCGCTTTTTGCGCTCCAAATCCTCGTAATCCACGGCGATATCATAGCCTAGCTTTTTGATCTTGGCTTTTAGCGTCTCCTCAAGCGCCGGATCAGCAAGTACGAACTCGCCGCTGCCGTTTGCGAAATTTACGTGCGCGTCCTGCACCCCCTCGATCTTGCGACTTACCCGCTCGATCGCGTTAGAGCAGTTTACGCAGCTCATCCCGACGATATTTAGAGTGATTTTGCTTGACATCCGTTAGTTTTCGCAGGCTAGCTTTTCTACGACGCTAAAGCCCAAATCGTCCATCTCCTCTTTAAATTTAGCCTCGTCGCGCGGATCTAAGCTTAAACTTACCACTCCGCTTGCTATGTCCACCTCGATCTCGCCGAAATCCTCCTTAAGCGCGTTTTTGATCGTCCTCGCGCAGTTTTCGCAGTGGATATTTTGCGCCTTAAATTTTACGCTTTGTTTCAAAGCCATGAGCCTCTCCTTTGGATTAAAATTTCAAAACTTATACTACTTTTTAATAAATTTTATTTCAACGCCCGCTCCTGAAATTTAAGGGTTTTTCGTTATAATCACCCGTTTTAAATTTAAGCTTTAAGGAATTTTATGGGACGAGCTTTTGAATACAGACGCGCTTCAAAAGAAGCTAGATGGGGGAAGATGAGCAAACTTTTCCCAAAACTGGGCAAGGCCATAACGATGGCTGCGAAAGAGGGCGGCGAAGATCCGCTGATGAACTCCAAGCTGCGCGCCGCGATCGCCACGGCAAAGGCGCAAAATATGCCCAAAGACAATATCGACGCGGCTATCAAGCGCGCTAGCGGCAAGGATAGCGCCGATATCAAAACGATCTTTTACGACGGCAAGGCGCCCCACGGCGCACTTCTCATAATCGAATGCGCCACCGACAACCCGACCCGCACCGTCGCGAACGTAAAGTCGATTTTAAACAAAGCCAAGGGCGAGTTTTTGCCGAGCGGCAGTTTAAAATTTATGTTTTCGCACAAGGCCGTTTTTGAGACCAAGCTGCCGAGCCGCGACATTGAGGAGCTGGAGCTTGAGCTCATCGACTTCGGTCTTAGCGAGCTTGAGATCAACGAGTTTGAAAACGACAAGGGCGAGCTCGAACAGACGCTACTAATCTACGGCGAATACGAAAGCTTCGGCACTCTAAATGAGGGGATCGAAAAGATAGGACTTGAGATCATCAGCGCAAGCTTAAAATTCGTCGCCAACGAAAAGCACGAATTTAGCGAGGAGCAGCTGGGCGATATCGATGCGCTGCTCGAGCGGCTAGAGGATGACGACGACGTGCAGGCAGTTTACACCAACATCGCATAGGAGAAAAAATGGAAAGCTTAAAAATTTACGACATTGACGCAGAGGCTTTGGCGCGCGATAAATACGCCGTGATAAAAACCGAAAAGGGCGATATGAAGCTGGAGCTTTTCGGTGGCGAAGCCCCGCAGGCGGTTACGAATTTCGCTAGCCTCGCACGCAGCGGGTTTTACAAGGGGCTAAATTTTCACCGCGTGATCCCAAATTTCGTGATCCAAGGCGGCTGCCCGCGCGGCACCGGCACGGGAGGTCCCGGTTGGCGTATAAAGTGCGAATGCGACCACCAAAAGCACAAGCATGTGCGCGGCGCGCTATCGATGGCGCACGCGGGGCGCGATACGGGCGGGAGTCAGTTTTTCGTCTGCCACAGCGCGCAGCCGCACCTAGACGGCGTGCACACGGTGTTCGGACAAATCGTGGATCAGCCTAGCCTGGCGGTTTTAGACGCGATCAGACAGGGCGATAAGATCATCGACATCGAGATTAAAGAGAGTCTGCAATCGTGATTAAATTTAAACCGCGGGGCGCCAGACCGTGATAAAGATCGGCACGGACATAACCGCAGTGCGCAGGATCGCGGCGCTGCGCGCAAAATACGGCGCGAAATTTCTAAAGCGCATTTTGAAAAAATCCGAACGCTCCTCCGCGCTGCGCGACGAAAGTATCGCAGGCATCTATGCCGCCAAAGAGGCGCTTAGCAAGGCGCTAGGCACCGGCATCGGCGCAGAATTTAGCTTTAAAGACGCTAAAATTTACAAAGACGCCCTGGGCGCGCCGCACCTAAAAATACGTAAAAAAATCCGCAAAAAATTTCATATCAAATCCGCAAGCCTTAGCATCACGCACGACGCAAACGTCGCAATCGCCGTAGTTGCACTAAAACTTAATAAGCCGCGCTCAAAGTAACGAAGCGAAGCAGCGCACGGTAGCAAGAACTCCGCGTAAATTCTGCATAAATTTTGCGCGACGGAATTTTTGAGGTTAGGCGCAGATTATGTAGAGTAGTATTTCGCGGCGCGGTACACGATGCGGCAGCAAACTTTACCTTCTAAATTTTATATTTGCCGACTTAAAATTCTACATTCATGGATGAAATTTTAGAGCACAAAATTTACCGTAACGAAATTTTGAAATTTCATTGCACCGCAGAATTTTGCTTTAAATTTAAGACATGGAATTTTATAGCGGCGAGGCGGCATAAACTCAAAAGGTAAAATTTCGACCCGAAATTTAGCGGCAGAAGCATAGATTCACTACTAAAATTTCACGGCGAAATAGCGCTTTGAAATTAAAGCATATGCGAAGTATGCTCCGCCTAATCTATCGCATCATCAAGGATTAAACGGAAGTTTTTGAGCCAATGAAACACGCGCCGCGGCGGCATCTGTTCGTCGCACCCATATCAAGCAAGAACTTGTGCACCGTACTTATGCCGAATGCCGCAGATAGCGCGGCGTTCTCTTTTGCTATGTACGAAAAAACGGAGGCGAGCTTGCGTAGCTACATTTACCGCTTAGTCTGCCGCTAGCTTGAGCGTGCACAGATAGGCGGCACACGCAGCAGCGAGCGATTAAAATTTACGCGAAGAAATTTAAAATGAAATTCCGCGGGCTACAAATTTAGCGCTAAATTTTTAAAATTTCACGGCGGTGTAAATTTTAAAAATTTCATACAATGCGGATTTAAAATTTTAAGCCGCGAGCTCACGGGGCTAAATTTAGCCGCCGAGAAGTTTGCAAGTCTCTGCAAAAAGAAATTTTATCAGGGCGCGACGCCGCAAAATTTTCAATTGCTCGTATTTTGGCGGCGGACTTACGCAGCTTACGTTTTCGCGCGAGGTATAAATTTCAATTCTCTATATTTCGGCTGCCCCGAGACTGCGCCCAAAGCCGCCCCGTATTTAGAGCCGCGTAAATTTAAATCGCCCGCGCCAAGATACGATTAAATTTAAAACGCAAAGCGCGGTCGCAGCGCTGGCTTACGTCAAAACGCCTAAAACTACGACTAAAATTCCAAGCCGCGACCGAATTCCCGCGCACCGAAAGACGGATTATTCCGCCTTTTTTAGATTATCGGCGAGCAAAAACGCAAGCTCTAGCGCCTGATCTG
>CAUUQJ010000049.1:0-7404 GCA_963547085.1 uncultured Campylobacter sp.
CTTGCCGCGATGCTAAACGAGATCAACGAAAAAGAGCGCAAGCACATCATCACCGTTGAAGATCCGGTCGAGTTCGTCCATACCAATAAAAAAGCGCTTTTCTCTCACAGAAATATTGGCACCGATACCCATTCCTACGCTAATGCGTTAAAATTTGCCTTGCGTGAGGACCCAGACATTATCCTCGTGGGCGAGATGCGCGATAGAGAGACTATCTCGATCGCCATTACCGCGGCTGAGACCGGTCACTTGGTATTTGGTACGCTACACACCAACTCCGCGATGCAAACGATCAACCGTATTATCGATAGCTTTGATGGCGGCGAGCAGCTCCAAGTGCGAAATATGCTCTCCGTGTCACTTACCGCGGTCATTTCGCAATCACTTTTGCCAAAGCTTGGCGGCGGACGTATCGCGATCCATGAAATTTTGCTAAATAACAATGCCGTAGCGAATCTAATCCGCGAAAACAAGGTGCATCAAATTTACTCTCAAATGCAGCTAAATCAGCAATCTACTGGTATGATAACTCAAACTCAAGCGATGGTTAAAGCGATCCGTGCAAATCAAATTTCAAAAGATACGGCGTTTAGGTACTCGACTAACCTACAAGAGCTAATAGGCGTGGTGGGTGCTTGATGGAGGGTATTAATTGGTTCGACGTCGGCTGTTTAGTACTCGTAGTGCTCTTCGGACTGCGCGGTATCACTAATGGCATTGTAAAAGAAATTTTTGGAATTTTGGGTCTCATCGGCGGTCTTTTTGCCGCGATGCGTTATAAAACTATGGCAGGCGAGTGGATTGCAGCAAAAATTCCAGCTTTGCAGAGTGCAAACGGCGTGCTTTCGGGCGATACGACGCAGGTTCTCATCGGCTTTATCGCTGTGCTTTTTGGCGTATGGATCTCATGTCTGATTATAGGCGAAATCATTTCAAAATTCTTTAAATGGAGCGGACTCGGATTTGTTGATAAGATCGGCGGCTTTGTGTTTAGCGTAAGTAAAATTTTCTTGATTTTTGCCGTTATTGTTACACTTGCAAGCGGTCCTATGTCGATGAACGAACAGACTAAAAAGTATTTTGAAAGCAGCAAAACTGCGCCGATTTTCTTAAAAATCGGAAATTGGATTTTAAATCTCAAAGACGATCCGAAGATCAAACAAAGCTTGGATTCTATTGGTTCTAAGATGGATGATAAGCTCTTAAAAGATCAAAATTCTACCGCCCGTATGAACTCGGATCAAAATCAAAGCACTGAGCCTAGCGATTTTAACGCTAGTTCAGAAGTAAATTCTACAGAAAGGACAAAATTATGAATGCAAAAATCGAAAATTTAGAGTTTGACGCTCTAATTGTTGAGTTTAAAAAGGCGCTTGCCGCTAGCGGTCTAAAATATACCAAGCAGCGCGAGGTTTTGCTCCGCACGCTTTATAACAATAACAAGCACTTCACGCCCGAGGCGCTTCATAATGAGATCAAAGCGAAATTTCCGGAGTTAAACGTAGGCATAGCGACCGTGTATCGTACCTTAAATTTGCTTGAGGATTCAGGTATGGCAACGTCGATCTCATTTGGCGCACAGGGCAAGAAATTTGAGCTTGCCAACAAGCCTCACCACGACCATCTAATCTGCAAAAGCTGCAATAAGATCATAGAATTTCAAGACGCCACTATCGAGCGCAAACAGCTTGCCGTCGCTAAAGAGCACGGATTTACGCTTACTGGACACATGATGCAGCTGTATGGAATTTGCCCTGAATGCGCGGCAAAAAGGAAGTAGATTGTTTGATAGCCAGTTAGAGATCCAAAGGATAGACAAGGCGTCGGAACTTCGGAATTTGGGGGCTAATCCCTATCCGCATTTTCTAAAAAAAGATATGAGCATAGCTGAGTTTAAAGAGAAATTCGGCTACATAAAAGATACCGAGGATAAAAAAGCGAGCGAGGAGGTAAGCCTTGCCGGAAGGTTAAAGCTAAAGCGTGTCGCGGGCAAATCCACCTTCGCAAACATAGAAGATCAAAGCGGCAATATTCAAATTTATTACTCTCGCGACAGTATCGGCGAGGAGGATTACGCTAAATTTAAGAAAAATCTCGAAGTGGGCGATATAATTTTGGTGCGCGGATACGCTTTCGTCACCCAAACGGGCGAGTTTTCGATCCATGCTAGCAAAATAACGCTTGCATCCAAAGCGATCTGCCCACTTCCGGAGAAATTTCACGGCCTTGTCGATATCGAGATGCGCTACCGCCAAAGATACCTCGATATGATAATGAACCCTGAGGTCCGCGAGGATTTCATCAAGCGCTCGATCATCGTTAGCGAGATCCGCAGTTTTTTTGAAAAGCATGGATTTTTAGAGGTCGAAACGCCGATGATGCACCCAATCGCGGGCGGCGCGAACGCTAAGCCTTTCATCACGCACCACAACGCTCTCGACGTCGATCGCTATCTGCGTATCGCGCCGGAGCTGTATCTTAAGCGCCTCGTCGTAGGCGGCATGGAGGCGGTCTTTGAGATCAACCGAAATTTCCGCAACGAGGGTATGGATCTGACGCACAATCCGGAGTTTACCAGCATAGAATTCTACTGGGCGTGGCATGATTATAACGACGCGATGAACCTAACCGAGGAGCTATTTAAAGCGCTGTTTAAGAGGCTAGGGCTAGGCGAAATTTTAACTTACGATGAGCGCGAGATCGATTTTTCAAAGCCTTTTGCGCGCATAAAGTATCTCGACGCGCTTACTCAGATAGGCGGCATCGAGCCGCAGATCGTAAATGATCGCGAAAAGATCATCGCTAAACTCAAAGAGGATAAATTTGAAGTCAATGAGAAGCTCGATCTAGGCCACCTGCAGAGCGAACTTTTTGATAATTACGTAGAGGCTAAGCTCATAAATCCGACCTTCATCGTGGATTTTCCGATCTCGATCAGCCCGCTTTCGCGCAGAAGCGACGAAAATCCGCAGATAGCCGAGAGATTTGAGCTTTACATCGCAGGCAAGGAGCTAGCCAACGCCTTTAACGAGCTGAACGATCCGCTCGATCAATACGCCAGATTTAAGGCTCAAATCGACGCCAAAAATGCTGGCGACGACGAAGCGCACGAGATGGATGAGGATTATGTTCGCGCGCTTAGCTACGCGATGCCGCCGACTACCGGCTGGGGGCTTGGAATCGATCGCTTGGCGATGATTTTGCTGAATAAAAAATCGATCCGCGATGTGATTTTGTTCCCCGCGATGAGGCCGCTAAATTTAGAGAAGGAGTGAACGTGTCAAATTTAGAAAAATTCGATAATGAAATTTTTAGTTTAACCAACAAAGAGCTTGCCCGCCAGTGCGATTATTTGGAGATGATCGCAAGCGAAAATTTTACCTATCCCGAAGTGATGGAGGCGATGGGCTCGGTGCTAACGAACAAATACGCCGAGGGCTATCCCGGCAAGCGCTACTACGGCGGCTGCGAGTTCGTTGACGAGATCGAACAGATCGCGATCGATCGCTGCAAAAAGCTCTTCGGCTGTGAGTTTGCAAACGTCCAGCCAAACAGCGGCAGCCAAGCCAACCAAGGCGTCTATGCCGCATTTTTGAAACCTGGCGATAAAATTTTAGGCATGGCGCTTAGCCACGGCGGGCATTTGACGCACGGCGCGAAGGTCTCAAGCAGCGGAAAGATGTATGAGAGCTTCGAATACGGCGTGGAGCTTGACGGCCGCATAAACTACGATAAGGTGCTTGAGATCGCTCAGATCGTAAAGCCGAAGATGATTGTTTGCGGTGCGAGCGCTTATACGCGCGAGATAGATTTTGCTAAATTTAGACAGATCGCTGATAGCGTGGGTGCATTTCTTTTCGCCGACGTAGCGCATGTCGCAGGGCTCGTCGTCGCAGGCGAACACACGAATCCGTTCCCGCACTGCCACGTCGTAAGCTCGACCACGCACAAGACGCTTCGCGGTCCGCGCGGCGGCATCATAATGACTAACGATGAGGAATTTGCCAAAAAGATCAACTCGGCGATCTTCCCTGGCATCCAGGGTGGCCCGCTAATGCACGTCATCGCTGCTAAGGCGGTCGGCTTTAAACACAATCTAAGCCCAGAGTGGAAGGTCTATGCCAAGCAGGTCAAGGAAAACGCCAGAGTTTTGGGCGAGACGCTGGTTAAGCGCGGCTTTGATCTCGTTAGCGGCGGCACCGATAACCATCTGATTTTGATGAGCTTTTTAAATAGAGATTTTAGCGGCAAGGACGCTAGCGCCGCGCTTGAAAATGCAGGCATCACGACGAATAAAAATACCGTTCCGGGCGAGACGCGCAGCCCATTCGTCACCAGCGGTATCCGCGTCGGTAGCCCCGCACTTACGGCGCGCGGCATGAAAGAGAAAGAATTTGAGTTTATCGGAAATAAAATTGCCGATGTGCTAAGCGACATCTCAAATTCCAAGCTTCAGGCGCAGGTCAAAGAGGAGGTGCGAGATTTGGCGCACCGCTTTATCATCTACGACCGCGCGATGTATTAAATTTAATAAATTCGGGTAAGCTTACCCGAATTATTTATTTCGTAAATTTTGCGTGGTAGAATTTACAAAGTAAATAATAATCTTAGGAGAGAGTATGAACGACAAAAATTTCGATATGAGCAGCATAGACGACATAGTGATCAATAGCGGCAATGTCGATAAGAACGCGAATTTGAAAAAGGGTCTTACCGTTGCAGCCGGCGTCGTAGTTTTATTCTTAATCATTTTAATCATAATGAAGGCTATTAATAAAGACGATATTGATACTAACGCAGGTCTTACTATGCCTAGTGAAGAAGAGCTTGCCAAAGCGGAGCAAAAGCCTGCCGTACAAGTTCAAAAGCCTGAGCCTTCGCAGCCTGAGCCTGTAGAAGTGAAATCAGAACCCAATACAGCATCTGCAGCTCCAACCAAAGTAGAGATAAAAACCCAAGAGCCTAATTCCGAAAGCAAGGTCGTCGCAAGCGCTCAGCCTGAAGCGCAGAAAGTAGAAATCCAAAAGCCCGAAATCAAAGAAGAGCCAAAAAAATCCGAAGTTAAAATAGAAAGTAAAAAGATTGAGCCTAAAGACGAAGCCAAAAAGCCTGAGAAAACGGACGTAAAAAAGCCAGAGCCTAAAAAAGAGTCTGCAAAAGACGAGATCAAAAAAGAACCTTCTAAAACCGAAATTAGAAAAGTCGAGCAAAAAGTAGAGCCTAAAAAAGAACCTGAAAAACAAGCAAAAGCAGAAGTTAAAAAGGAGCCAGCAAAAACGGAATCTAAAAAGGAACATGCGAAAGCTGAAGCCAAAAAAGAGCCAGCAAAACCTGAGTCTAAAAAAGAAGCTAGCAAGCCAGAGTCTAAAAGCGAGAGCATAAAAGCTGGCGTTGCAGCAAAGAGCACCAGCACCAGCGTGGCAAATGGCAGTTATGTACAGGTTTTCGCATCCAATGCCTACGATCCAAACGGGTCTGATACCAAAAAAATCACCAAAAAAGGCTACAGCCCAATTGCGCTGCAAACTCACGTCGGCAGCAAGAGCGTGACTAAAATTTTAGTCGGACCTTTCGAGGGTGAGGCGCTACAAAAGGCGCTTAGCGATATGCGCAGCATCAATAGCGGAGCGTATATCTACCGAGTGAAATAGTGGACAGATTCGCGGTTTTCGGCAACCCGATCGCCCACTCTCTCTCGCCGCTACTTCATAATTACGCGATAAAATTTCTAGCCTTAGACGCCTACTACGGGCGAGTTTTGCTGCAGCGCGGCGAGGAGCTGCGCGCTAAATTTGAAACTTTAAGGCTTACGGGCGCGAACGTAACCGTGCCTTTTAAGCTCGACGCATTTAAAGCATGCGACGTCCTAAGCGAGGCGGCGCAGAAGATAGGCTCGATAAACACGCTGGTGCTAAAAGGCGGCGCGCTGCAAGGCTTTAACACCGACGCGCAAGGCTTTTTCTGTGCGATTTTGGGCTTTGGCGAGATTCGCAACGCGCTTATTTTAGGCGCGGGCGGCACGACGCGAGCGATCGGCTACGCGCTAAGCAAAAACGGCGTGAAATTCGACATTCTAAACCGCAGTGTAAAAGATTTTGACTTCGGCTGCGAGGAATTTTTTAGCTACGAAAATTTCAAGTCCAAAGACTACGATCTGATCGTCAATGCCACCGGCGCGGGGCTCAAAGATGACGCGCTGCCTGCACCCGAGGGGGTAATAGATGAAATTTTATCCCGCGCGAAATTTGCCTTTGATGCGATCTATGGCAAACAGACTCCGTTTTTACAAGCAGCGCGCGCAAAAAATCTACCCGCAAAAGACGGCAAAGAGATGCTGATAAATCAGGGCGCGCTTGCTTTCAATCTTTTTTTCGGCGGTAAATTTGATCTACAAGAGATAATTAAACTTATGAGTTGCGCCGCAAATCTTCGCTAAATTTAGAGTCGAATACGACGCTAAATTCTATATTGCTCAAACGATTAAAATTTTGTCCTGCTTTAAATTTACCGCGTTAAACGAGATAATCCGCTAGCTTTATCTTTCACGTCGCTTGTAACGAAGTGAAATTTTAATCTAAAAAGCGGCGATACCGTTCGGTTTTTTAAAAATGCGCGCTACGGCGCACTGCGATAGAGTTTGGAATTTTTTCCGAAATAGGATAAAATCAGCGCGAATTTTTTAAAATTTAAAGTTAGATTTTAATTAATTGTTATACAATAAAAAATATAAACTAATAATTGCTAAAGGTTAAAATTTGATGTTTTTCGGCAAAATTTTAAAATTTTACGCGCACGGATTTGCTTCGATGAAGCTTGGTAAAACGCTGTGGGCGGTAATTTTGATCAAGCTATTTATAATTTTTGTGCTATTGAAATTTTTCATTTTCGACGAAAACTTGGATTCTAAATTTAAAACCGATCAAGAAAAAATCGATTTCATCTATAAAAATTTGACTAAGGAGTAGGAATGCAAGAGCTTGCTAGCGTGGATTGGTCGAGGGCGCAGTTTGCGCTCACGGCGCTTTATCACTTTCTTTTCGTGCCCCTAACGCTGGGGCTTAGCTTTATCGTGGCGTTTATGGAGAGCCTGTATGTCGCGACCGGTAAGCAGGAGTGGCTCAAGATCACTAAATTTTGGCTGCGCCTTTTCGGTATAAATTTCGCCATCGGTGTCGCGACGGGCATCATAATGGAGTTTGAGTTCGGCACCAACTGGGCGAATTACAGCTGGTTCGTGGGCGACATCTTCGGCGCGCCGCTTGCGATCGAGGGCTTGCTCGCGTTTTTCTTAGAAGCTACCTTCTTTGCGGTAATGTTCTTCGGCTGGGACCGCGTAAGCAAGAAATTTCATCTTCTTTCAACCTGGCTCGTGGCGATCGGATCAAATTTAAGCGCGTATTGGAT
>CAUUQJ010000050.1:0-7392 GCA_963547085.1 uncultured Campylobacter sp.
GTTTTTCACGAGGAGTTCGTGCTAAAAGGCTTTTTTATAATGCTTTTGAAGCAGGATGAGGCGAAATTTGCGCTTGCGAGCAGTTTTATCAAAACGATGCCTAATTGGGCGGTTTGCGATATGTTCGCTCCGAAATTCAGGGGTGTCGCTCTCGCGGACGCGCTGCTAAAACAGGCTAAAAGCGGCGTGAGCGAGTTTGAGCGGCGATTTTTCTACGTTTATTTTATGCAAAATATGAGCGCGATCTCGCCCGAGGAGTTTTTTGAAATTTGCGCCGCCGAAAGCGACGAGCGGTACTACGTGCAGATGGGCGCGGCGTGGGCGATAGCGGAGATGTTTATCAAGCAGCGCGAGATCACGCTTGCGTTTTTGGAGAGCAAGCGGGCGGTTAAATTTATCCAAAACAAGGCGATTTCCAAGATCCGCGATAGCTTTCGCGTAAGCAAAGCCGAAAAAGACGCGCTTTTGAAGTATAAAATTTAACCGCGGCGGAAAGTAGCAGAGGTAGTTAAAATTTCAGTTGCGCGGCGGGGCTTGTCAGCCAAAATCGCGAGCTTTAAAATGTAAATTTAAGGAGAGAAAATGTTTAGCAAGGAATTTTTGGAGATTTTGAATTATGAATGCGCCGTGGGTATCGCTACCTGCGCGCAGGGCGAGGCTCATATCAGCAATACGTGGAACAGATATCTCGTCATTAAGGGTGATCGCATCCTCATCCCCGCTGCGGGTATGAAAAAGACGCAAAGCAACGTGGAGGCTAATCCGAACGTCGAGCTTAGCGTCGCAACGAAGGAGCTAGCAGGCAGGTTCGGAGCGGGGCGTGGCTTTGTAGTGAAGGGCACAGCGCGTTTTATTGATAGCGGTGCGGAGTTTGAAGAAACGAAGGCGAAATTTCCGTTTGCTACGAGGCTACTTGAAATCACGGCTAGTAGCGTAAAACAGGTGCTGTAAGCCAAGCGGCGCAGTTTGGGTGGAATTTACGGATGAAATTCCCGATGAAATTCCGCCGCGAGCTTTACGATGGAATTTTGCCGTGAAATTTTATCGATGGAATTTTAAAATTAGTAAAATTTTATCGACGAAATTTCGCTTCGCCGTAAAATTTTAAAGCGAGCGAAATTTTAAAGCGGATAAAATTTCAAAGCCTGCAAAATTTCGAAGTTTGCAAGATCCGTAAGTCTCGCTCAAATTTTTAGAGCATAAATTTACGCATTGAAAGGAAAAGTATGAAACGATTAGGGGGTAAAACCGCCGTAATTACGGGCGGAAGCGACGGAATAGGGCTTGGCATCGCAAAGTGTTTTGCCGAAGAGGGCGCAAATTTGATCCTGCTCGGAAGAAGCGAGGAGAAATTAAAAATCGCGCAGGACGCATTGGGCGGTTACGGCGTGAAAGCTTACGCCGCAAGGGCGGATTTGGCGCAAAGCAAAACGATAAAAGAAATTTGCGAGCGCATTTTAGCGCAATCTCCTAAGATAGATATCCTTGTAAATAACGCCGGGTTGGGAAAATTCGTACCGTTTGAGGCGACCGACGAAGCGCTGCTGGACGCTCATCTAAACCTAAACGTCAAAGCGCCCTATCTGCTTACTCAGGGGCTTTTGGGCGCGCTTGCGGCTAGCAAGGGCTGCGTGATCAATATCTCGTCGTATTTCGCAAACAGAATGCTCGTGGGGCGCACCACGACGGCATATTCGATCACCAAAGGCGCACTAAATTCTTTCACCAAATCGCTTGCCTTCGAGGTTGGCAAACTCGGTGTACGCGTCAACGCCATAGCGCCCGGAAGCGTGCTTACGCCGCAGTTTGAGCGAAATTTAAGCGCGCTTAGCCCGCAGGGGCGCGAGGCGTTTGAGCAAATGGTACAAAATATCTATCCGCTCGGCAAAATCGGCAGCGCGCAGGACATCGGCGATGCAGCGGTGTTTTTGGCATCGGACGGGGCGAAGTGGGTCAGCGGCGCGATATTTGCGATAGACGGCGGACTTACGACGAATTAGCCGCGACCGGGCGGAATTTTGGGCGTGGGTTTTATAATATAAAATTTTGCAGTGGTGAATTTCGCCGCGAGAAATTTTACCTCGTAGAATTTCGTAGCGGCAAATTTTGCAATGAAAAATTTAACCGAGTAAAATTATGGCGATGAATACTGCGCGTGAAATTTCGCAGTGAAGAAAACGCAGAATTCCGCAAGCTGTGGGAATTATAACGCAAATTTTAAAATTTTGCAGCATACGGCTTTGTTAAAATCTCACGGAGCAGAATTTCAAATTGCGGCAAAATGGCGCCTGCGGGGCTAAATTTAAAAAGTGGGTTTAAAGCAGTTTGAAATAACGAGAAATTAAACGAGATTGGAGAGGGCTTGAGGGTTTTGTTTCTAGCGATTTTAGCAGTGTTTTTGAGCGCGAGTGCGGTGCTCTTTAGCTCGTGCGCGGCTCCGCTGGCACCCGCGGGCAACGCGCTTAGCGTATACGACATCTACTCCGTAGCGCGCGACCGCCGCAGCGTGAGCGAGGTCGCTAGCGACAAGCTCATCCAGACTAAAATCCAAAGCAAAATTCTATTTACCAAAGGCCTTAGCAGCTGGGATCTGGAGGTCGAGTGCTTCTACGGCGAGGTCTATCTCATCGGGCTGCTTGATAGCGAAGCGATGCGCGAGCCGCTGCTTGCTTTAGCTAGACAAACCGAAGGCGTGCAGCGCGTACATACCTATCTGCGCGTCAAAAAGCCCGAATATCCGTGCAATTCGTTTGAAATTTTTACAAATTTAAAGAAAAATCTCTTTTCCGACACCGACGTTTCGGGCACTGCGGTGCGCGTGGCGATCGTAGGCTGCGACGTGGTGTTTAGTGGCGTGGTGAGCGACATCGAGCACGAAAAGCACGCGATCTGGTACGCGACGCACGCGCCGGGAGTTCAGGACGTGTATTCGTTCCTGCGCGTGGTGAAGGAGTAGGGCGGTTAAATTTGATCGCCCTGCGGCACGTTAAAATTTAACGGCTTGCGGCGAGTTAAATTTAAAAGATACGTTCAGTTTATTTTAGCTTGCTTGCGCAGCGCCCGCATCTATGAAATTAAAATTTTATCGGCGCGCAAGATAGCGGGGAATTTTAAAATTTGGCTTACGAGCGCGAGCATTAAGTAAATTTAAAGCCGCCTCAGACGATAATTTCACAGATGAAATTTACGCCGCAAGCACCCGTTGTATTAAAGCGCTAGGCGCCTTAAAAAGCGCGCTTCGTTTAAATAGCGGCTAAATTAGAGGCGGCGCGAGCGGGCAAAATTTAAAAGTGCTAAATTAAAAGTGAGCCGCCGAGCTAAATTTAAATGTCATAACGCGTGCATTGCGAGTGAAAATGAGCTAAATTTAAAATCGCGCTGCCATTATCGGCGAAATTTCAGAGCCACGGCGCTGGAGTTCGCACCAAAACAGATAATTAAAATGCCCAAGAGGGCGCAAAATTCAGTAAATTTAAGGAGAGAAAATGAGCCAAAGCCAAAAATGTACGCACCAAACCGCGTGCGAGCTGCCTAACGTGAGGCTGATCAAGCATCCGCTGATCGAGCATAAGCTCACGATCCTGCGCGATCGGGAGACCGATCCGTTTCAGTTCCGCATGCTCGTCGATGAGATCAGCTACCTGATGATGTTCGAGGCGACGCGCGATCTAGCGCTGCGCGAGGTGAGCGTGCACACGCCCGTGGCGCAAACCTGCGCGTATAAGCTCGCCACAAAGATCATGATCTGCCCGATTTTGCGCGCCGCACTGGGGATGCTAGATAGCGTATTTAAGCTTATGCCCGATGCTAGCGTGGGATTTTTAGGCTTTCAGCGCGACGAAAAGACCGCACAGGCGGAGTTTTTTTACGCCAAGCTGCCCACAGACGCCGCGGAGCGCACCGCAATCATCATCGATCCGATGTTTGCGACCGGCGGCACGGCGATCGATGCGGTGAAATTTCTGCTGAAAAACGGCGTTAAAAAGATCAAATTTATCTCCATCATCGCAGCGCCCGAGGGGCTTCATAGATTTAGCGAGATCTACCCGCAGGTCGAGGTTTTTACCGCGGCGATCGACGAGAAATTAAACGAGCAAAAATATATCGTGCCGGGTCTCGGAGACGCGGGAGATAGGGTGTTTAATACGATGTGAATTGTCTGGCAAAGGACTTTGCGCTGCGTCAAATTTGCGCGGACAGTATTTTATGCGGCGATAAATTGATCGGAAGCAAACTTTACCGGCAATAGAATTTTACGCGATGCGAAATCTATTTATCAAATATGCGGGTTGCCGCCGCTCGGGATTTCGTGCTGCAATAAATTTAGTGGGGCGCGTATTTTTTACAGCGCGCGCAATACGTAGTGAAATTTTAAATTTCGCAGCGCTGTAAATTTGAAGCGCTTTAAAATTTTAACTCGTCGTAGAATTTGCGGCATTTTGGAATTTATTAAATAAAATTTGAGCTCCGTGATGTATAAAACACGGCGGCAGAGCGTAATCAAAAATTCAAATTTTAGCCCGCTGCAAAATATCTCACAACGTCCGCACTGCAAAAATTTACAAATCGTAAAATTTTACAAAAATCGCACGGCAAAATTCTTACCAAGTAATCCGATAAAGAAGCCGAGACGGCGGCGTGTCAGACGTACGCGAGGAGTAAAATTCTCACTCAAACGATCCACCCGCGCTAAAATGAAATTTCAAAACTTAGCGAGCAAAATTTGCTTACTTCACCAGCCCCGCTTCCCTTAAAAAGCAGCTAGGCTCGTAGCTAACTTTTCTGATCTTATCAAATTTCGCGCAGCTTAGCACCAGCTCGTCGCGCGCTCTGGTAACTGCCACGTAAAAGAGCCGCCGCTCCTCCTCCAGGCTGCCGCCCATCGCCATTAGCTTGAGGTTAGGGAAGCGGTTTTGCGCCAGATCGATAAGATAGACACTGCAAAACTCAAGCCCCTTGCTTGCGTGCACGCTGAGCAGATTTACCCCCTCGCCCTCGCTCATCTCCTTTGCACCCAGAGTTATGAAATTATAAAAGCTCTGCGGATCCGCGTATTTACCGGCGATCTGCTCTAAAATGCCGCATTTATCGTAGATGCGGGAGATCTCGTCCTTTTTGCGCTCATCGTCTATCTTGCCGTTTTTCAGCGTCGCGCGCTTTGTCGCGATGAAATCCGCCACAAGCTCGAAAAGGCGCGAGTTTTTGATCTGCGAGATGAGCGTAGCGGACCTTGCAGCTGAGCCGCTTTTTTTAAAAATTTTATAAATTTCGTGCAAAAATACGGCGCCGCCCTCGGTGATTTTATTGTGTTTTAGAACCGGATGCGAGCGAAAAAACTCGTCAAATTCCAAAGCTTCAAAGCGCGATACCGAGCCGATAATATCGACATCGTCAAAAAGCCCGAGCTGATAGTTTTTCCTCTTTTTTTCAAAAATTTTAACGCTCTCGTCGGGGCGTAAAAGCCCTGCGTGAATGCTTCCGTGCCCAAGCGCGATTAACGCGTCGAAAAGCTCCTTGCTTAGCGCGCTACCGACGCCTCTTGCGTATTCGCACGTACTCATAAAGGCCATCATATCTTTGGGGTTTATTATCATCGCGAAGATGTCCGTAAAGGCCTTGATTTCGCGGCTTTCAAAAAAGCTCACGCCGCCTTTTCGCTTCGCGCCGATACCGAGCTCCTTAAGCGCGACCTCGACGCCGTCGGCGCTGGAGTTGTTGCGAAAGATGACGGCGATCTTTTCGCGCGGGGTGCCGCTTTGCGCGATCTGTGCGGCTACGTGGGCGTATTGTGCCACCGTATCGTCGTAAACATGCAGCTTAGGCGCGCTAAATTTTCCCTCGCGACCCACGATCAGCTTTTTTTCGTAAAGACGCGGATTGTTCGCGATGACGCGGTTTGCAAGCGCCAAAATCGCCGAGCTTGAGCGGTAGTTGATATTCAGCGCATAAATTTTAGCGTCCGCGAAGCGCTTGCCGAAGCTGCCGATGATGTCGATGTTTGCGCCGTTAAAGGCATAGATACTCTGATCGAAATCGCCGACGCAAAAAAGGCTTTTCGTCGCGAAGGCATCGATGAGGCTTCCTTGCAGCGAGTTCGTGTCCTGATACTCGTCCACTAAAATTTCATCAAACCGCAGCGGCGCGCCCTTTTGCAGCTCGCGGCGCATCTTTAGCAACACGTCGTTGAAATCGGCGTAGTTAAATTTCGCCTTTTCCTCTTCGAACTCGCGCAAAATATCTGCGTAAATTTCGGCAAATTCCGCCTGATCTTCGTAGTTTTTGCTAAACCACGTCGCAAAATCCGCGCTCATCTCCTTGTTTTGATACAGCGAGTACACGTCGTACAAATATGCCCCGCCGTAGGGGTGTGCGTCGCTTACGTGATAAAATTTTCGCCTTTCTACGAGGCTTTTTAGCAGGGTTTTTAGCTCGGCGGGCTGCTTTAGGATCACGCCTTTGCCCAGCTCGCGAAGTAGGGCATAGGATACGGCGTGGAAGGTGCCCGCGACGATTGCAGAGGTGATTTTTTTATCAAAATGCCGCTGCAGCCTCGCTATCATCTCGCTTGCGGCCTTATTCGTAAAGGTAAGGAGCAAAATTTTTCTAGGGCTCGTGCCGAGATTTAGCAGATGAGCGATCCGCGCGACGATGGTGCTGGTTTTGCCCGTGCCTGCGCTTGCGATTATTAGATTGTGCCCTGAAGGGGCGGTCGCTGCGGCGTATTGTTCGGTGTTTAGCTTAGCTAGAGCGTCCAAGATTATTCCTTTGCAAAAAGGCGCCATTATAGCCTAAAATCATTAAAATTCTTTGATATAATTGCGCGATGAAATTTCTAAAATTTACGTTAAAAATCGCGCTATTTTGCGCATTTGCATTCGCTCTGTTTTTGATCCTAGACGCGCTTTATCCGCTAAATTTGGATATGCTAAACAAGCAAAAGAGTAGAATTTTATATGATCGAAACGGCGAAATTTTAAATATGCAGATCAGCGACGATCAAATTTGGCGCTTTTATGCGAGCGCGGATGAGATACCGCCGCGGCTGAAACAAAGCGCGATCTACTTTGAAGACCGCTATTTTTACTACCATTTCGGCGTCAATCCCGCCTCGATCCTGCGCGCGGCTACATATAATTTTACGCAAAATTTTACTAAAAAAAGCGAGGGCAACGTCGAGCGCGTCGGAGCTTCGACGATTACGATGCAGGTCGCGCGCATGATGCGCCCCAAACAGCGCAGCTACAAAAACAAAATCATCGAAATTTTCAACGCCTTTCAGCTGGAGTGGCACTTCAGCAAGGATGAAATTTTGGGGATGTATTTCAACCTCGCCCCATACGGCGGCAACATCGAGGGGGTTAAAACCGCGGCGTATTTTTACTTCAAAAAGGA
>CAUUQJ010000051.1:0-7390 GCA_963547085.1 uncultured Campylobacter sp.
GTCGGAGCGTGTCAAATGCGCGCGCAGTGATCGATATTATTCGTGCCTAAAATTCTAAGTAGTTTTTGCGCTACGTAGTTATCCTCATGCGTACAGCGTGCGGAATAGTTTCCGGCTATCGCGTCAGCGCCGTATTTTTCTTTAACCTCGAGCATCTTTTTAGCAACCAAATCAAGCGCTTCGTCCCAGCTAGCCTCGACCAAATCGCCGTCTTTACTAAATTTGCCATTCTTTTTACGAATTAGCGGAGTAGTAAGCCTATCTCTAGAGCCTACGTAATTCCATCCGTAATAACCTTTCAAACATAAACAACCCTGATTTACGGGGTTGTCGCTTACGCCGGTTGCGGATTTGATATAATTGTCTTCCGCAGTCAGCTCGATTTGACAGCCTGTGCCACAATAAGGGCATATGACCTTGCCTTTATTCGCCATATTTTCTCCTTTCGAAAATACTAAACATGCAAAATTACCATATATGCAATTTCGGCACAATTATATAAATTCTTACCTAAAATAAAATTGAAATTTTGCTTTAAGCTAAAAGAATTTTTTCAATTATAATTAGGAGTAAGTTTGGGTAATTTCAGTAATAATTTAAATTTTAAAATATACTTTAATACTGATATACTAGACTTTTAAAGCAAATAATCAACGAACCGGTTTAAAAAAGAAATTAGTTTTTAAATTTAAGCTTTGAAAGCAAATTTATCAAATAAATTCCAAATATCGTCAGATAAATGACGGAATTTTTTTCCGGACTTAAATATAATTACACCAAAATTTTTAGTAAAAAATTTTTAAAATTCCTTAAGTCAAGGAGAAAGGTATGAAACAACATAAATTTGTAATCTGCGATTACAAACGATGTATCGGTTGCACGACGTGCATGGCGGCCTGTTACTCAAGTGCCTACGAGCGCGGCAAGCTTGCTAAATCGCGACTTACCGTGCTTAGACAGGCTTACGGCGTTATGCCTACGCAGTGCAGGCAGTGCGATGACGGACCATGCGCAAATGTCTGCCCTACCGGTGCGCTTCGCTTCGATAATAACTATATCGAATTACACGAAGAAATTTGCATCGGATGCAAGATGTGTACGCTCGCCTGTCCTTATGGCGCGATCAGCTCGAATGCCGAGCTTATGCCGTCAGTAAATTATGCGGTCGAGCCGAAGTATTATCTCGAGATCGAAAGCCAAGCGGGCGCCAAAAGCACCGCCATCAAATGCGATCTATGCAACGGACGCGAGAACGGTCCTGCATGCGTCGAGGTTTGCCCAACCAGCGCTATCATTATGATAGATCCTAAAGAAGGTAAGCATAAATTGGGCTTTGCGATAGACTACGATGCGGCTAATGCTTTTGCAAAAGACGTATTAAACGGCGAAATCAGTTGCGTCGCCAAAAAAGAAGGAGGCGCAAAATGATAAGCGTCTATACTTTATTTATCGTCAGTGCAGTAATTAGTATTCTTTTATACTGCGCTCCAAAAACTGCCGTTAAGGTGGGATTTGGATTAGGTGCTATCAGCTGTTTTTACGCGATGTGTCATTTCGTAGCCAATATGGGTGTAAGCGACAGCTTCGTTTTGGGCGGCACTTTCTTATATGCGCCAAAATTTGCTTTAAGTCCGCTTGGAAATTTCTTCAGCTTCGTAGTCGTTTTTATAGGCTTTGCAAGCAGCGTTTACGGCATGAGCTATGCTGAGGAATATATCGGAAAGGCAAATATCGGCGTTTTTGCATGTTTATTTAATACCTTCATCTTATCTATGCTTTTAGTCATCAGTGCGGATAATGTATTTTGCTTCGCTGTTTTATGGGAGCTTATGACGTTAATTTCGTCATTTCTAATCATAGTAAACGATGGCAAAGGCACGCTCAAAGCTGTTATGGTATATCTAGGTATAGCGCAGATCGGTGCATTTTGTATAACCTGTGGATTACTTATCATTGCAAACTACGCAGGAAGCTTCGAATTTGCAGAGTGGGGAAAAGTAAATATGCCGATGGGCGCTTCCGTGGCTGCTTTTATACTATTTTTGGTCGGCTTCGGCTCAAAAGCGGGAATGTGGCCTTTCCATGTCTGGCTACCGCAAGCTCACCCTGCGGCTCCATCAAATGTCTCTGCTCTAATGAGCGGCGTTATGATCAAAGTAGCGCTCTTTACCCTTGTTAAATTTACGCTATTTTTGCCGCTAAGCATCTATTTTGGGCTTGCAGTTTTGATCCTAGGAGCAGCTAGTTCGCTTTTTGGCGTTTTATACGCGTTGTGCCAGCACGACTTCAAAGCGCTTCTTGCGTACCACTCGGTTGAAAATATCGGCATTATCTTGCTGGGTCTTGGTACCGGAATTTACGGCGTCGCAGCAGGCAATGTAACGCTAGCTGCAGTCGGATTTTTAGCAGGCTGCTACCACGTAGTAAACCACGCAATATTCAAAGGCCTTTTATTCCTATGTGCAGGCTCTGTAATCCACGCTACTCATACGCAGAATATGGACGTGCTAGGAGGGCTAGCAAAAAAAATGCCTCTAACTGCCGTCGGTATGTTTATCGGTATCATGGGTATCGCGGCACTTCCTCCGGTAAACGGCTTCGTTTCAGAGTGGTTTACCTATCAAGGAATGCTTCAAGGCGCTAAGGAAAGCGGAATTTTCATAAGATACGCCTTCTCTTTAGCTGTGGTCGCTCTTGCACTTACCGGCGTTTTGGTCGGTATGCACCTTAAGCTTTATGCGGTAATCTTTGCAGGAACCCCAAGGGATGAAAAAATTTGGGAGAACGCAAAAGAAAGCCCATTAGGAATGGTTTTAGGAATGATCATTTTGATGATAGGCTGCGTGGGATTTGGCGTAGGCGCGCACTTCATAGTCGATTACATAATGCAGGCGGTAAATTCTATCACTTCCAATAGAGAATTTGTCGCAAGCCTAGGCGCTTCGTCAATCACTTCGCCTTTGGGAAGTATCGTTTCAACTCCTCTTATTGCAGTGATTTTATGTTCTACAATGCTGCTTCCGTTTATCATCCTAGCGGTTATGAAAGCAAATCGTGACAAACCTCGCGAGACAGATCCTTGGGCGTGCGGCTTTAAATATAGCCCTCGCATGCAGATGACCGGCGGTCCTTTTACCGGCGATTTAAGAAAGATTATGGACTGGTTATTTAGAGGTCATAAACGCAGAATAGAGCAAAACGGCTACTTCGGACCGATCGAGTATCACAACCACCCACAAGACATTTGGTGGACGATGATTTATCAACCGGTAATTGATTGGAGTAAGAAGATCGCCGATAAGATAGGAATTATTCAAAGCGGCTATGCAAATTTATATACGCTTTACATCCTAATCTATCTTTGCGCGATACTGGGCGTCGGATATTTCTTGATCTAGGAGGTTTAAGATGCAGACTATACAAACTATATTTTTAATGATATTTCAAGTCGCGGTTATCGTCCTAGTCGCTCCACTCTTCGACGGTATGGCCAGAAAACTTCGAGCCAAACTTCAGTCGAAACAAGGAAGCGATTTTTTCCAGACTTACCGCGATATTATTAAGCTTTTTAAGCGCGGCAGGACCGTTCCTGCGTGCAGCCACTGGGTATTTAGATGGGCGCCGTTTTTCCTTTTCGCTACTTCGGCAGCGATTTTGGCGGCTATTCCTATTACATACAGCGATCCAACCACCGATAAAATTTTCGGAGCATATTCGGATATTTTCGTTATCTTATATCTAGGTGCGCTTTTGCGCTTCGTATTCGGTGCGGCTTCGATAGATAGCGGTAACCCGTTTGCCGCAACCGGCGGCGGACGCGAGCAGATGCTTGCCGTTTTTGTCGAACCTGTGATGATGATGTGCCTAATCGTAGTAATGATGGCTGCGGGAACTTCAAATTTAGTTGAGATTCAGGGGATGGTACGCAGCGGTCAGATCGGCTATCAAATTCCAAGCTTTGCTGTCGCTTCGATTGCATTTTTATGGTGCATGTATGTCGAGACCGGCAGAAAGCCATTTGATCTTGCCGAAGCCGAGCAAGAGCTTCAAGAAGGACTTTTGGGCGAATATGCAGGTAGCGATTTGGGCTTAGTGCAAGCGGCGCTTATTTTGAAGCAATTTGCGATGATCGGATTATTCCTAACGATATTTGAGCCGTGGAATTTTAGCAATCCGTTTTTGGCGATCATAATCTTTGTGCTAAAAACCGGCGTATTTTACGTAGCAGCCGTTTTCATCGACAACTTTGGACCACGCTTCAGAATGACTTCGAGCATGCGCAAAATTTCATGCGGCGCTCTTGCCATTGCTTTTGCGGCATTAACGCTTTACGTAGTAGGATTTTAAGATGAATAGTATCGATATTTTAGCAATTTGTATGATCGTAACGTCACTTGCGGTATTCGGACTTAGAAATTTAAAGCTTTCGATCGGAATTTACGCGATTCAGACGCTACTTTTGGTAAGCATATTTTTTATGCTGTATTCTAACTTCAATGCGCCGCAGCTTAGAATTTGGGCGATAGTGGCGTTTTTTACGAAGGTTATTTTCGTGCCAGGAATTTTATTTTGGCTAGTTAAAAAGCTGGATGTGATCAGCGAGGATGAGCCGGTAGGCGGCTTTTTCGTAAGCCCCGTTATTGCGATGGGATTTTCGCTAGCGATTGCGATGACAATCAATCCGATCTTGCTTAAATTCTCTCTTATTCAAGAAAGAATCGTTCTAATAGCGGCAGTAACCGTATTTATGATGGGAATTTTTGGCTTCATGCTAAGAAATTCTTTCATCAAGCAAATTCTAGCCTACTGCCTATTTGAAAACGGCATCCACCTAAGCCTTGCGCTTATGGCTTACAACTCTCATGAGCTAGTAGAGCTTGGAATTTTAACCGACGCGATCTTTGCGGTTATCATTATGAGCGTTTTAGCGGTTAGATTTTACAAAGCTTATGACGGACTTGATACGTCTAAAGCTTCGAATTTAAGGGGTTAATGATGAATAGTTTAGCTTTTATATTAATTTTTCCGTTGCTCGGAGCGCTGATATTATTCTTATGCCCTAAGAATTTCAAGCTCCTAAGCACGCTACACGTTTTGATTTCTGGGGTTACATCCGCAGGACTACTCTGTAACGTAGGCAAGCTTCTAAGCGGCAATGCCGAGGCGTTTTATGCATACGATAAATTCCTATTCCTAGATAGCCTAGGCTGCGTATTTTTAGTGCTAATCGCTGTAACGGGCTTTTTGGTAAATTTATACTCCACCACCTATATGAAATGGGAGATACAGGGCGGTCATCTGGATCTAAGCGATCTTAGAAAATACTATGCGCTCTGCCACGTTTTCGTTTTTACGATGACGCTTAGCGTTATCTGCAACAACGTCGCGTTTATGTGGGCTGCGGTAGAGGCTACTACGTTAGCTTCGGTATTTTTGGTCGCTATTCATAAAGATAAAAAATCTACCGAGAGCGGTTATAAATATATCGTTATCTGCTCGATCGGTTTAGCGTTCGCGCTTTATGCGACCGTTTTACTATATGCGGCTACATTCAAAATTACAGGCGATGGCGAGGCTTCGATGCTTTGGACGAGCATTATGGATAATGCCAAAAATTTAAACGGCGATGCCGCTAAGCTTATCTTTATATTCGCTCTAATAGGCTTTGGAACCAAAGCAGGACTTGCTCCTACTCACACTTGGCTTCCTGACGTTCACGCAGAAGGTCCGGCTCCTATTTCAGCCTTGCTTTCGGGTGTGCTTTTAAAATGTGCGATGCTAGCGATATTTAGATATTACGCTATCACAGCTCAAGCTGTAGGCTTTGACTTCGTTCAATCCGTGATGTTAATTTCCGGTACGATCACGCTATTTATAGCAGGAATTTTCCTTGTTCGTCAGCACGACGTAAAGAGGATGTTTGCTTACCACTCGGTCGTTCATATGGGTGTTATTGCATTTGCGCTAGGCATCGGCGGATATTTTGGCTTGCTTGCCGCGATCTTTCACTGCTTAGCTCACAGCTTTACCAAGGCTCTTGCATTCTGCTCTACTGGTAATATCGCTAGAATTTACGGTCACAAAGATATGTCTAGAATGGGCGGTATGGTAAAAATCGCTCCGCTTACTACGATAATGTTTGGTGCTGCGGTTTGCTCGCTCGTAGGCGTTCCTGCGTTTGCGATCTTTGTAAGCGAATTTAACGTTTTCAAAGGCGCGATAGCCAGTGGTCAATACATAGCCGTAGCATTATTTGCGATCGCGCTCGTAATTATTTTCATTGCGGACTTCGCGCACTTTAATCTAGCGAGCTTCGGTACGCCTAAAGGTGAAGTGGTTTATGCTAAAGAGATGAGCTTGTTTGAAAATTTACCGCTAATCTTGCTTTGCGCTTTAGTGATAATTTTCGGCGTATGGCACGTAGGTGATTTTTGGATGCTCGTCGAAAACGGCGTTAGAATAATGATGAGAGGTTAAAAATGAGAGGCGATAAATTTATAGAAATTTTAAAGACCAAAGTCAAGGTCTTAGAAGTTACCCGCCAAGCCGAGGATCAAATCACCGTTTTAGTGGATAGAAATGATCTACCGCTTGCGGTTAAGACGCTATATTATGACATCGGCGGTTTTATCAGCACGATGATCCCTAACGATGAGCGCGAACTAAACGGAAATTTCGCGCTTTACTATGCGATATCTATGGAAGGTGGTAAGATGACCGAAGCGGAGGATTTCGCCGCAGAGGATAAATGCTTCATCACCGTTAGGACGCTAATTCCTGGATCGGATCCTACATTCCCATCGGTTACTCCTTTAGTGCCTGCTTGCGTATGGTACGAAAGAGAAGCTTTCGATATGTTCGGTTTAATCGCTGAGGGCTTGCCTGATAAACGCCGTTTAGTGCTAAGCGACGATTGGCCGGATGGGCTTCATCCACTTCGCAAAGACGCGATGGACTACCGCTATAGGCCTGATCCTGTAGATCATAAAGACGAGCCTAATGCAGAGTTTTTATTTCCTAGCGGTGACGGCGTAGTAGATGTTCCGCTTGGACCTCTTCACGTAACGAGCGATGAGCCGGGACACTTCAGACTATTTTGCGACGGCGATGAGATTATCGATGCAGACTACCGCTTGTTTTATCAACACCGCGGTATGGAGAAGCTAGCTGAAAACCGAATGAATTACGATCAGATGGGCTATTTAGCAGAGCGCGTCTGCGGAATTTGCGGCTACGCTCACGCAATTGCGTGTATTGAAGCAGCAGAGAAAGCCATCAAGCTTGAAATTCCGCTTCGTGCGCAAGCCATCCGCGTCATCTGCCTTGAGATCGAGCGCCTTCACAGCCATCTTTTAAATATCGGTCTAGCCTGCGAGGTAACAGGTAACTA
>CAUUQJ010000052.1:0-7353 GCA_963547085.1 uncultured Campylobacter sp.
AATACGACAGGCTATCTTTAAACTCCGCGGGCAAGCTCTCTTGCAAAAACTCATGCGCGAAATCAAGCTCCTCATCCGTAGCATCGCGCCCTAGCGGAATGAGAAGCGAGCTTTGAGCGGATTTGGAATTTGATCTTAGCTGAGATTTAAAATTTTGCTCCGGCGAGAAATTGAAATTTTGCTCAGACGGCGATTTAAGATCTTGAGAATTCCGTAAATTTCGTGTAGAAGCAGAATTTTGCGTATCGATGGAATTTTGCGTATCGATGGAATTATGCTCGCTACAAAAATTTTGCGTGGTATAAACGGAGTTTTGCAGGGCAGAATTCTGCTCGCCGTGCAAATTCTGCGTGGCGACAAAATCCTGCGTGGCGGAATTTTGCAAATTAGAAATAGAAATTTGAGAGGCGGAATTTTCTCTGCTCGTAAAATTTTGCATATTTATGGAATTTTGTTTTTCCGTAAAATTTGATGCCGAAGCGGAATTTTGCTCGTTTTTAAAATTTGAAGCGCCTGAATTTAACGCAAAAACAGGGCTTTGCGCGATGCGTCCGCCTAGATAGATGCGCTCGTTGAGCTTAAAAACGTGCGGGCTAGTGTAGTGCCCGACGCTAAAGCCCGCTGCGGCGATCGCGTTAGCCAAAAACCGCCCGGTGCTGCCCTTGCCATTGGTGCCGATGATCTGAATGACGTTTTTGAGCGGAATTTTATCTTTAATGGCGGCATACGCCCGCGGGAAGCGCTCGTAGTCGATCTTTTTGTAATAAATCGGACGATTTTGCAAAAATTCTTTAATGCTGCGCCCGCTCAAGTCTGAATCCCCTAATCGCAAGCGCCGAAATAAACTCGTCAAACGCCTGCGCGGAGGCATTTTCGATCGCCTTGTAGCGGTCCTTATCGCTAATGATCGAGCTCGTATCGTAGCTATTTTTGACTAGGCGGCTAACTTTAAAATCGTAATCGCCCACGCAATCCTTGCTGAAAACCTCGCCGTTTTTAAGCTTAGTGCTAAAATTTACGATGAGATTTGCGCGGTAGCTAGTGACGTAGCCAAACTGATCGTATGAAAGCTCGCTAAAGCTTAGGCTTTTTATGCTTGCTACTACAATCGTCTGCGCCGAGTTTTTATCCGCAAGGCTCATCCCTAGGCGCTGGACTATACCCTGCCTGATCGCATCTTTAATAGCGACGGTGTTTTGTGGATCGGTCTTGCTCATCATAACGTCCACAAATATGCTTCCGCTCATCGTCTCTTTTGCAATCCTTGAAACGGGCTTGTAGCCGCAGCCGATTAAAAAAATCAAACAAAAAACGGTTAAAACTTTTCTCATCTTCGCCTACTTTACCACCAAATTTACAAGCTTGTTTTTGACATAAATTTCTTTTATAATGCTCTTGCCCTCTAGCCATTTGGCGCAGTTTTGCTTTGCAAGGTTTAAAATTTCTCCCTCGCTTAAGCCTGCATCCGCTTCAAACTCAGCGCGCTTTTTGCCGTTAATCGTGACGGCAAGCTTGATCGTATTGCTCTCAAAGACCTCTTCGCAAACTCGCAGCTCGCCGAAATTTCGTCTTTTAAACAGCCGCTCGCTAAGCTCGGCGCAGATGTGCGGCATGATAGGCTCGAGCAGGTTTAAAATCACAAAGTAACCCTCGGTGAATACGTCTTTGTTGCTCTGCGCGTTTAGGGCGTTTAGCGCCTCCATACACGCGGCGATTAGAGTATTAAAAGCAAAGCTGCTCTCATAAACCTGCTGTGATTTCTTAAGCGCCTCGTAAACTTTGAGGCGGGCGTATTTTTCCTCTTTGTTTAAAGCGGCGTGGTCGATCTGTGGAATTTTATCCGTAGCATAAGCGTTTTCGGCGCGATCGTAGAGGCGGTTTAAAAATTTATACGCGCCCTCTACCGCGCTGTCGTTCCACTCAAGCTCCTTTTGAGGCGGTGCGGCAAAAAGTATAAAAAGTCTCGCCGTATCGGCGCCGTAGGTCTCGATGATGTCGTCGGGATCGACGGTATTTCCCTTGCTTTTACTCATCTTTGCGCCGTCTTTTAACACCATGCCCTGAGTTAGCAGCCGCTCAAACGGCTCGCTATCGCGCAGATAGCCTATGTCGCGAAGAGCCTTTTGGAAAAATCTCGCATACAAAAGGTGCAGGATCGCGTGCTCGATGCCGCCGATATACTGATCGACGTTCATCCAGTAATTCACGCTTTGCTCTTCAAACGCCCGCTGCTGCCACGTCCGCTCATCGCTTGCGTAGCGCGCGAAATACCACGAGCTTTCAAAAAATGTATCGAGCGTGTCGGTCTCGCGTACCCCGTCGCCGCCGCATTTAGGGCATTTACAAAACTTCCAGCTAGGATGCGTATCAAGTGGATTGCCCTTGCCCGTGATCTTGACGTCCTGCGGAAGCTCTACGGGCAGATTTGAAATTTCCTCGCTTACCAGCCCGCATTTTGGGCAGTGGATCATCGGGATCGGCGCGCCCCAGTAGCGCTGGCGGCTCACTCCCCAATCGCGCAGTTTAAAATTTACCACGCGACGCCCAAGCCCTAGCTCTTCAAATTTTGAAATAACGACGCTTTTTGCTTTCTCGCTATCCATGCCGCTAAATTCTTCGGAATTTACCAAAACTCCGCTCTCTACGTAAGCTTTGCTAGCGTCGTAATCGCCGCTTTTTGGAGCGATGCTTTGAATGATCGGCAGGTTAAATTTCTTTGCAAACTCAAAGTCTCGTTCATCATGCGCAGGCACCGCCATAACCGCGCCGCCGCCGTATTCGGCTAGGACGAAATTTGCGGTCCAAACGGGGATTTTTTTGCCGCTTAGCGGATGAAGCACGCTGATTCCGAGGCTTGCGCCCTGCTTATCGCTTGCTTGGCGCTCGCGCGGGCTTTGATTTAAAATTTCTCTCACCTTCGCCGCAGCTTCCGCGTCGAGTAAGCCTTTATCCAAAAGTCTCTTTACGACCTCGTGCTCCGGCGCAAGCGCCGCGTAGCTCATACCGTAGATCGTATCGGGGCGCGTCGTAAAAACCTTAAAACCCTCGATGCCGCCGAGTTTGGCGCTGCTTTGCTCGTCAAATTTAAAGCTAAATTCCAAACCCTCGCTGCGCCCGATCCAGTTTTCCTGCATCGTAAGTACCTGAGCGGGCCACTTGCCCTCAAGCTGTTTTAGGCAATCCAAAAGCTCCTGCGCGTAAGCAGTGATTTTTAGGTAGTAGCCAGGCATCTGCTTTTGTACGACCTCGTTGCCGCAACGCCAACACCTGCCCTCTTCGACCTGCTCGTTGGCAAGCACCGTCTGATCGTGTTCGCACCAATTTACCACGGCGCTTTTTCTGTAGATGAGCCCTTTTTCAAAAAGTTTGATGAAAAATTCCTGCTCCCAGCGCGTATAAAGTGGATCGGAGGTAGCAAGCATACGACGAGCCGAAAAGCTAAAGCCAAGGCGGTGCAGCTCCTTCTTCATATAATCGATATTTTCGTAAGTCCAAGTTTTAGGGTGAATGCCGTGTTTGATCGCCGCATTTTCCGCAGGCATTCCAAAGCTATCAAAGCCGATCGGCTGAAGCACGTTGTATCCGCGCAGCCTGTAGTAGCGGCTCAAAGCGTCGCCGATGCTGTAGTTTCGCACGTGCCCCATGTGAATGCGGCCGCTTGGGTAAGGAAACATCGAAAGGATATATTTTTTAGGCAGGCTATAATCGTCCTTAGGCTCGAAAACTCCCTCTTCATCCCAAATTTTCTGCCATTTAAGCTCAATACTTTTACTATCGTAAGGCATTTTGCGCTCCTAGAATTCGTCTTTAGTTTTTGCCGATTCGATCGCTATTAAAATTAGCGAGAAAAAGTTTGCAAGTAGCGCGCCGATCGCAAGCGAGGTCACGATCGACAGATCTCCCGGCGCTACTACAATCAAAACGAACGCCGGTATGAGATGCAGATCCGCTACGAGCGAGCTTGCAAAAAGCTCGGCTGCTAGCATATTTCGCACGCCTACCTTCAAAAGCGTCGAGACCGCATTCACGCTGGTTGCTATGAAAAGTAAAATTTCATTCTTCTCATACAAAAACCCGCCTATCGTAGTCATACTCATCAGCGCAAAAAATATGTAAATCACCCTTCCCCAGTTCATCTTTCATCCTTACACCGTGCCTTTTTCATACATGGCGCGATTCTTTTCTTTCTCTTTGATACGGCGCTGTTTTTCAGCCAAAAATGCGCGGTATTTCTCGACGTTAAATTTAAACAAAATCAGCATCGGAGCAGCTACGAATACAGAGCTGAAAGTTCCTGCTATGACGCCTATTAGCATCACGAAGCTAAAGCCGTGGATCATCTCTCCGCCCCAGACGAATAAAATCACGATGACGATGAGAGTCGTAAGCGAAGTAAGCAGCGTGCGCGATAGCGTGTGAGAGATCGATTCGTTTATAACCTCGTCAAGCTTAATCGATTTACTATCTTTTACACCTTCTCGAATTCTATCGAAAACAACGATGGTATCGTTTAGCGAATAGCCCATTATAGTTAGCAGTGCAGCTAAAATTTCAAGGTTGAAATCCACGCCGGCTAAAATCATCGCACCTACGGCAACTACGACATCGTGCAGATCCGATAGTACGGCTGCAATCGCAAATCTCCACTCAAACCGCAGGGTGATATAAACCAAAATAAGCGCAAACGACACACATACCGCTAAAATTCCGTTTGTGCGAAGCTCCTCGCCGACTTTAGGACCTACGATATCGACCTTGCGAATGTCGAAGTTTCCACTACCTTGCAAAATTTTTTGCGCCGCTAAAGCTGGATTATCACCCAGTTCACTCGCAGCGCCCGAATATCTAATCGTGACCTCTTGATCGCTACCAAATTCCGTAACGTTGATATTGCCTAAATTTGCCGCTTCGAAGCGCTTTCTGATCTCATCAAGCGGTGCTTTAGCGTCGTATTTAACCTGAATGAGTGTACCACCGCTAAAATCAATACCATAGCTGACACCTTTAATGAAAAATAGCGCAATAGAGCCTATTATCAAAACTGCAGAAAGCGTAAAGGTAAAATATCTAAATTTCATAAAATCATAAATTTTGCCCTTATCGAACACTTGCATTTGCGCCTCCTCTTAATTTATAACCGAGCCAAAGCGCGGTATTTTTGCTCTTTTCCATCTTATCCATTACTAGCTCAAACATTCCATGAGTGCCCAAAATCGCCGTTATCATCGACGCTACGATACCGATGCTCATCGTAACGGCAAAGCCCTTTACCGGACCGGTGCCGTAAGCATAAAGCGCAGCAGAAGTAATTAGCGTAGTGATATTTGAATCCACGATCGCGCTCATCGCATTTTCATAGCCTTTATTTATACTTTGGCGGATCGAAACTCCCGTCCTTAGCACCTCTCTAACGCGCTCATTAATGATGACGTTCGCATCTACCGCCATTCCGATAGTTAGTACGATTCCAGCCATTCCAGGAAGCGTTAATGTTGCACCAAAAAGCGCCATACAAGCGATCAAAAACAAGATATTTACCACAAGCGCGATGTCAGCAAAAAGCCCCGCTACGCCGTAATATAAAATCATAAAGATCAAAATCGCAACCGCCGCAAGACTAAGCGCCGCCATACTTTTATCGATGCTATCTTGTCCTAGGCTAGGGCCGATGCTGCGCGTTTCGGATACTTTAACCGGAGCTAAAAGCGCACCGCTTCTAAGCGCGATCGCTACGTCGTGCGCCTCCTCGACGCTAAATCCGCCGCTGATCTGACCGCTGCCGCCGCCGATGCGCTCGTTAATGCGCGGTGCGGAGTAAACCTTGCCATCAAGGACGATCGCAAGGCGCTTACCGACATTTTTGCCGGTAAAATCGCCAAAAATTTGAGCGCCTTGAGAGTTCAGCGTAAAATTTATGATCGGCTGGTTGGTGTGCTGATCGAAAGCTACCTTCGCATCGACTAGCATCGCGCCATCTAAAACCGGAATTTCGTTTATGAGATACTTGTAATTTGGATTTTTAACGTCCGGGTAGATCACGTCGCCGTAAGCTCTGGCATCCGCTGCGCTAATAGTCTGCGCGCGATCTTGGCGCACGTCGTCCACCGCCATAAGCTGCAAGTGAGCCGCTTTGGCGATCAGATCCTTGGCGCGCTGCTCATCCGCTGCGTTTTTGACGCCAGGAAGCTCAACCAAAATATAGCTCTCGCCCTGCTTTGCTACCGTCGGCTCCGCAAGTCCGAATTGATCCAAGCGGTTTCGGATAGTCTCGACGGCCTGTTCGATCGCGTATTTTTTAGTCGCTTCGACCTCCTCAGGCGTTAGTGTGACGCGATATTTTTCGCCAGATTTTTGAATGTCTAATCCGCTTGCGGCGCTATGCAAAATCGCATCAAATTTGGAAGCCTCGTCTGCGTCTAAAATTTCAAACTCAAACGAATCGCCTTCCAATTTTAGCCCATCCATCAGCAGATCATCGCGCTTGGCGGCGTAATTGACGCTCGCGGCGATCGATTTGATCTTTGAAACGACCGCCTCGTCGCTTTGAACTTCCAAAAGCATATGCAAGCCACCTTGCAGATCCAAACCCAAGTTTATCTTGCTTCCCTTTTCGGTCTGAAAGATCGAAGGCGCGGCAAAAATCGCCGAAAAAATAACCGCAGCTAAAAAGATCAGCAGGCGATATGAAATTTTACTGCTCATCTAATTTTCTTGCCACAAATTGTTTATCTAGCTCAACCATGACCTCATCGTTAAGCTTAACTGTGATAAAATCATTGTTTGTTTTCACGACCGTGCATTTTATGCCACCGCTAGTTATGATCTTATCGCCTTTGCCGAGCGCATCGACCATCGCTTTATGATCCTTGGCCTGCTTTTGCTGCGGTCTGATAATCAAAAAATACATAATCGCAAAGATTACGACGATAGGCAGGATTGATGCAAAGAACTTTCCTTGTTCCATGTGTTTCATTCATTAGAAATTTAAAAAGTAGCTATTTTACATTAAGTTACATAAATAAAGGCTTTGTTCTTGCCCTTGCGATTTCAAATTTTATTTTCGTAGAAATTTTAAGCTCTAAATTTGACGGTTTAGGCGCTTTGGCAGTGGAATTTTTCTCGCCTTTAATTGCGATAGCGGCGCTTTTTTATCTGCTAAAGACAAGCAAGGCGGAGTGGTTTTGGTGCGGATTTTTCATCGGCGCGCTGTGGATGCACTGGATCAGCTTTAGCCTGATCTATTTTAATCTCGCGTTTTTGATCCCGCTTGAAATTCTTGGAATTTGCCTCGTTTACGCCTTTATTTTCCGCATCTTTGTGATCTTTGACGCGCCGGTTTTGCGCGCCGCGTGC
>CAUUQJ010000053.1:0-7312 GCA_963547085.1 uncultured Campylobacter sp.
GCATTTAAAATATTTACTCTAAAATTTTTTTAAAATTAATTTGAACTCAAATTTTTGTTATTTCTAGTAAAATTATACTTATAATTTTATATAAAATTCTACAAAATAGTTTCATATAACTGAAATTTTATCGTCATTAATTTTAAAGCGTGCTTGTTTTTTGATTGATGTTAGATACAGTCTATAAATTCCGTAAAACTTTCAAAAAAGATTTACGGTCTAAATTTTATCATGAAAATTTTACTTTAAAGCCGCTATATCTAAATTTTAACTTTAGCGCAGCTATTTTGATAAGGCGCTTGCAATTAAAACTATTCGCCGAAATTTTGATGCCAACACTTATCTATGAAATTTATCTCGAGCCTATAAATCACACGACGCCTTTAATTTAATCAAAATTTCGCTACTATGCGTGAAAAATTTAAGGAGTTTCATGCAATCAGGCAAATTTACTCTCGCGATCATTGTGGCGAATGTCCTATTCTTCGTGATTTCATTCGCATTAGAATATTTTTTCGGCTTTAAGTCCTATTTATTTTTTGGGCTCAATCCATATTTTTTCGAGGGGATGCCGTGGCAGCTACTAAGTTCATTTTTTATGCACGGCGGAGTGATGCATCTAGCGATGAATATGGCGGTTTTATATCAATTTGGCGGGATTTTAGAGCGAGCGTTCGGTGGGATAAAATTTACACTACTTTACATCGTAGGCGGGCTGCTGAGTGGCGCTTTATGTCTGATTTATATCCGTTATGCCATGAGCATGGGAGAAATCGTCAATATCGTAGGCGCTAGTGGCGCTATTTGTGTGCTTTTAGGCGTGATTGCTTATTTTGATGAACGCAATGCGGGCGGGATTTTTGTCGCGATTTTGATAATGAGCTTTGCGCCGATGTTAATGGGCGTAAATGTGGCATGGTATGCGCACATAGCGGGATTTGTGGTCGGTTATGGTTTTGGAATGATCCAGAAAAAATTTAGAATTTTGTAGAATTTAACGCTAAATTATACATAAAATTTTATGAAAGGATGCAGATGAAACGGATATATTTTATAAGACATGCTGAGGCGCAAAGCGGCAACGGAAGCGATTTTGAGCGGGCATTAAGCCAAGTGGGCGAACTTTGCGCAATTAAACTCGGAGAAAAGCTGTGTAGCTTGGGACTTGCGCCTGATTTGATTATTACAAGTTCGGCTATACGCGCACTCCATACGGCACAAATTATCGCTAATGCTCTGGGTGCGACAAAAAGGGTAGTGCCATTGCGAGAGTTATACGACATAGGCTTATGGGATTTGGCAAAGTTTGTTCGCAGCTTGGATGAGAAACGATTTTTTGGGTGCGGTGTGAATGTTGAAAAATACAATGCGGTTGGTTTGAGTAGCGAAAAACATCGCGACGCAAACGCTGAAAATTCTGCTTTTAAGAGCGCTAAAATTCCCGCTAGCATTAGCGAAAATAATGCGCTATCTTGCAATGATGTGGAAATTTCTAGCACAGATGTTATGCGAAATTTTAACGCAGCTAGCGCGGAATGCGTATTTATCGTTGGACATAATCCGGCAATAGGCAGAATTTGCTCGCTTTTAGGCGAGAAGGAAATCGATAAATTTCCTCCTTGCTCGATTTGCGGCTTAGAATTTGACGTTCATAAATTCTCAGATATTACCGATCATAGCGGCAAAATGGTAATGCTACAATACCCTTAATTATGCTTTTAACGCTTCATAATTACAATCGGGCGGCTCGTTGACGCATTTATGCCGAGCACTGCAATATGCTAGTGAAATAAGACCATATGGCAAAATAGCAAATTGCTTTGAGATAACTTTAAATTTTAAAAAATTTTCAATGATGTGACTAGCCTTGAAAATCGCAGGCTTAAATAAGCCAGAAAACTAAATTTCATATTTTTAGATAATCGAGCGCTAGTGCTTTTGCTTGAAATTTCATTTGCTTTGAAAAACCTTAAGTTTAGATTTTCCGGACGAAAATTTCGTGCCAAAATTTTCTCAAAAACATAAATTTATTGAGAAGAATAAAATTTATTAAGTAAAATTTAATAGTAGCCGTGGTATCATTCCCTAAAAATTTTGATAGGGAATTAAAATGAGACAGTACGAAACTTATAGATGCGACAAATGCGGCGCGGAGGTCGAGGTGCAAAAAGTAGGCGGCGGTGCGCTTAGCTGCTGTGGCGAGCCGATGAAATGTATCACCGAGGATCTGACGCAGGTAAATTTAATGAAGGCATTCGCAGGCGAGTCCCAGGCGCGCAACAAATACGATCTTTACGGCGATTTGGCCAAAGAGGCGGGCTTTCACGCCATTGCGCGACATTTTTACGAGGCCGCCGAAAATGAAAAATGGCACGCTAGAGCCGAGTTAAAGGCGCATCACGCGGCCGCAGGCATTCCGCTTGATAAAATGGATAAAAATCTGCTCGATGCCGCCGCCGGCGAGCGCTACGAGCACGAGAGCATGTATCCGAGCTTCGCTAAAATTGCGACCGAAGAGGGTAAAAAAGAAGTAGCGCGCCTTTTTAACGCTATCGGCAAGGTCGAGGAGGAGCACGAGCGCGAATACAACGAGCTTCAAAAGATCCTGCTAGAGGAGGGCTTTTTCGAGAGTTTCGACGAGGAAGTTTGGGTGTGCGAGGTCTGCGGGCATGTTCATCGCGGAAAGAAAGCTCCTGGCGCCTGTCCGCTCTGCAAGGCTCCACGTGAGTATTTCAAAAAACAAAGGCTTGTTTAATTTTGATGCTTGCGGCACGGCGTTTTTGCGATAGCTTTTGAGGCCGTCGCAAATTTCGTTTATTGTCGCGAGCCGATCGCTTAAATCTTGGCTTAAAATTTTGCGCGAGATTTCGTCTTTTTGCTCCTTTTTGCCGCGGGACTCCGTGGCTAGACGAAATCTCGGGCTAAATTTATTTAGCCTAAACTCCTTTTCTTATCCCCCTAAGAAATGAAATCCTGCTCGCAAGAGCGGGATTTCTGTCGTAAAATAAATCTAAAAGTAGGTATGCCGATGATTTTATCTCTTTAAATTTTTAGTATAAATTCCTATATGATTCCTGTGCTGTTTACGAAGCAAACTTCGCGTCGGTAAATTTTTGCAGCAAACTTTGGTGGCAAATCTTTTGCGTCTTTAAATTTTTAAGGCGCATTCGATGCGATGAGAATTTGGAAGCAAATCAAACTATAAATTTTGAGGGTTTAAATTTTAAATCAGAAATTCCATTCTTACGGAATTTGCAGATAAATTTTATATCCGCTACACCATTACCTTTTGCTTATAAAATCATTGGATGAAATCCCGTATCGTAAAAATTTAAATGAAATTTTGCACTAAATTTATCTGGAATTTTAAGCAAAATCACAAGGTAAAATTTTAGGTTTTTTTATTCGAATATGAAAAACAAATTTTAAAATTTTCAAAATAAAATTCCAAAACTTTTGTGAAATAAATTCATAAAAACGATTTTAAAGCCGCCTCAAAACGAAATTCAAAAAATCTCGCTCAAGCAAGCCTTACGCTACCTCAAATTTTAAAATTTCACTCCTCGAATTCCTCTGCGACCTTCGCCGCAAGGCGCAGCTTGTCGCTATCGAAGTGGGTGTAGATGCGCGAAGTATTTAGGCTCGCGTGGCCGAGGGCTTCCTGGACGAGCACGAGGTCCTTTTGCTTTTTGTAAAGCATCGTCGCGAAGGTGTGGCGCAGCATGTGGGCGCCGTTTTTTTCCTTGCGTATACCCGCGCTCATTAAAATTTTCTCCACGATGCCGCTGACGTATGCTTGCGTGAGCGGCGCGCCGTTTTTGGTGACGAAAAGATAGCCCTCTTTGTTGGCAAAGTTCGTCTCCAGCGCGTTTAGATGCTCCTCGATTAGGTGGCGCTTTATCATCACGATGCGGTATTTATTGCCCTTGCCGCGGATTCGGATGATGAAAAGATCGCCCTCTGGCGCGATATCTTTGCGCTTTAAATTTATTGCTTCGCCCACGCGGATGCCGGTGTAGACGATGATTTTTACGATCAAGCGGTTGCGATGTGCAAAGGAGCGAAACTCGCTTAAATTTATCGCATCCAAAAACCGCTTCAGCTCCTCCTCGCTCATAAACTCCGGAAGCTTCGTGCCGCGGCTGCCGCTAACGCCGCCCCAGTGCTTAAGTTCGATGCCGAAGTTGTGCGAGGTACCGTCCTGTTCGTTTTGGCGGTCGATAAAGCCGAAAAAATTTATCAGCGCGATGCGGTAGTTTTTTTTGCTCGCATCGCTCAGCCCGCCCGTAATCGAGGCTAAAATTTCGCTCAAAAGCTCTTCGTCGATATTTCTCATGCTCTCAAGGCCGTACTGCATGATCGCTTCGTAAAATTTTTTAAGCGGATTAAAATAGGTGTTAATGCCGGTAAGGCCTGCATTTCGCGCGTCTTTTGCGAGCCGCTCGAGTTCATTGATATTCGCGACCTCGTGATTTAGCGCCAGGCTTGCGCGGCGAAACAGAGCGTCGTTTTTCAGTTCCTTATTCGATAGCGCGCTTAGCTTGTAGCGTACGAATTTTACGAGCCAAAACAGCAGCGATTTTTCAAAGCTATCCTTATAATCAAGCGGGAATTTCATCTGCTCTCCTCGCTGTCGCCGAAGATTACAAAAGGCAGCATCAGCGTGTTTTTGATTAGATTATAAGGCGTTTTTAGCACGTCGGTCGCAACGCCGGTCGAGTAGGTAGGCTTTTTCATCGTGCCGCGAATCTCGATGATCGTGGAGATCGTATTGTTTTCGCCCAAGATGATATGATTTAGCAGCGGGATTTTTGAGATTATCGAGCTTGCGTCTTTGAGGTATTTAAGCTCCAGATCGATATTTAGCGCGCCGCTTTTCATATCCACTTCACCGTTGCCCGCGATGTCGGCGCTACTGCCGGTAAAGTTCATTGCGTTTATGTAAATTTTATCGCCGCTGCGGCGGAAGTAAATTTTACCCTTCTGCACACTAAAGCCGCGATCGTTGAAATCGGGCGTCTTAAACGTAAGCAGCGACGGCACGGAGTTTATAAAGCTAAGCAGCCTTTGATAGATGATGTAGTCCTTCAGATAGGTGTTTTGCACGTTGATCTCACCGCGGTAGTTGCGCGGATCGATGCCGCTTGCTTTTAGCGTAAATACCCCTCCGTCGAAGCTCTGTGAGCCTAGGAATTGATTGAGCGCCTCGCCGCTGATGTTTTGCGCAAAAATTTGAAGCAAACTCTTTTTAAAGATCAGCTTCACGTCGCCGCGTTTGAAATTCGCGTTCAGGTTCATATTTTTGCCGTCCAGCACGCCGTTAAAGTGCGTAAATTTCAGCGTCTTATTAAGATCGGATAGCACGATCGCAGAATTTTGCCCGCTGAAATTTATCGGCGAGCGCTCCTTCGTGCCGCTATTAAACTCGCTGGTTTGCACGCTTGTATTGATCGCGACGTCCACGTCTTTTAGAGCGACGAAGTTACCGCCTTTGTTTATTTTAAGAGAAATTTTACCGCTTCCGCTAGAGCCGTCCAGATCGCCCCCGCGCACCCGAAGCGCGAAAGAATCGTTTTTGTAGGCTCTGCCGTCTTTGTTTAACAGACCGAAATCAAAGATAAGATTGTTGCTGCTGATATCCAAGTTTGTAAAATCGCTGGTTAAAATTTTAAGATCTCCGCCGCTAATGCCCGCGCTTTTAAGAGCCTTAGAAAAGGGCAAAATTCCGCTAATATCGGGCGAGCTGATCTCTATCTTATCGCCGAAACTCATCTTTGCGCCCAAAAATTGCGAGCTTAGCACCGGCGCCTTGCCGCTAAAATCAAGGCTCATATTATCTCGCGCGTCACCAAATTTTAAAATTTCTTTGCCGTTCGGGGAGAGATTAAAGCTATGGATTATGCCGTTAAATTTGGCCTTGCGCGTGGCGATGTCGATGCTACCGCTTGCCGTGGCGTTAAAAATTTCATTTTGTAGATTCGCATCTTTAATGTCGATCTTCTTTTCTGTGATGTGCACCCGCGCGGCTTTGGAGTGAAATTTCGCTTTAGAGATCATCAGATCGGCGTCTTTTAGCGTCACGTTCGCATCGACCTTGGCGCTTTCCTTTTCTACGTCCACGTCTATCAGCACGCGCGCATCGATCCCGCCGCCTAGCGGATATACGGGCTCGTTTATGCCGTAGCTTTGCAAAATATCCACAAGGTCCTTGCCTAAGCTCTCTTTAGTCCGCAGATCCAGATATACGATCGGTCTTTCTTCAAAAAGCCCGCCGATACGCACGCCGCTTCCCTCCAGGCTTTTGCCTTTAAATTTAGGCTCGTTCAGCGCAAAGCTTAGATAATCGTTTTTGAGCGTGATGTTGGCGTCTTTCACCGTTACGGCTTCGATTTGCGGCTGAAATTTTATCGTAAGATCCTGCGCGTAGGCCGTAGTGCTAACGTTTTCGGCGATCGGGCGCGAATCTTTTAGATCAATCTTTGCGCGGAGGTTTTCGATGTAGTAATTTTGCGCGACCGCCTTGCCGTAGATCCACTCGTTCGCAAGCGGATTGAGCCCCGTTAGCGCGCCCAGCTCATTCATAAAATTTTTCAGACTCAAGGCCGAAGCGCGGTTTATCTCGATATTTAGCTCCGAGCCGATATTGTGCACGTCAAGCTCGCCCGCAATCTCGTGCGAAGCGAAGGTACCGTTAAAATCATACGTATCGGCTCTGAAATTTGCTCGCGCCGTGCCGTGCAGAGTGAGATTAAAATCATTTAGTTCAAGCTCGATCGGATCGAAGTTTAGCCCGTTTGCACTCGGCGTAATCTTCGAGTTTAGTCTAAAAAACCGCGTGTCGGCGTAAAAAACGTCGCTTTTGTATTTTAGCTTTAAGCTTTCGCCTTTGATCTTTAAATTTTGCACGTCGATCTCTTCGAAAAAGGAGTTGATGAGCGAGATTTTTTTGCTAAATTCTAAAATTTTCTCGCTTTGCGTGCGCAGATCGGTGGAATTTTGCTCTAAATTTTGTGTATTATTTTGCGTAATTTCAAGATTTTTAATACGCAGCACGAGACTTTTATTTAGCTTGAGATAAAACCCCTCAAGCTTTGCAAAGCCCACGTCCAGCTGCGAAATCGCAATACCGTGCTTTAGATCCACGGCGCATATTATAAAAAGTATAGTAAGAGTAAGAAAAAATCTAGCTAAAAATTTATACATCATCGTCCCATTAAAAAGCTACACTCAAAACCAAATTGGGCGTGCCGAAAAACTGCGCTTATAATATGAAATTTATTCAAAATTTTGGCTTATTTGCCTATAATTTCAG
>CAUUQJ010000054.1:0-7224 GCA_963547085.1 uncultured Campylobacter sp.
TGCGAGACGAGCGAAATTTTCTCGCCGCAGAGGTAGTTTAACAGCGAGCTCTTGCCCGCATTGGTCCGCCCGATGAGCGTTACAAATCCGCTTTTCATATTTTTCCTAAATTTATAAATTTATCTTGCAACCGCAGCGCTAAGCCCTTGCGGATAAATTTTAAAATCTCGTTTTGCGCAGGCTGACTCCACACAAGCAGTGGAATTTTGAAATTCCGCCATTACATAAGCGGGTAAAATTTAAAATTTCAAGCCGCGCAGTAGCGATAAATTTTACCCGCCTCAGCGCAGAATTTTATCTATCCCGAATCTCGCGAGCCGCGAATTCTGCAGCTTCGTAAATTATCTACGAAATTTTAAATTTTATCCCACGACGACATTATATATAGTCAGCACTGCATAAAATTTAGATCATTCCTGAAATTTTATAATCTTAAAATTTCAAAGCATCGTCAAATTTAAAAAGATAAAATTCTGCACATTTTAAAATTTCGCTACGTTTCGCGCCCGAAATTCCAGCGCTTTGCAAATTCTAAGAGCGCATAATTTTCGCTATCCGCAAAATTCCACGACTCTGTAGAATTCTAAAAGTAGCTGTCGCGCCACCTTATAAAATGTATTTCGCCAGATCCTCGTCGCTTGCGATGCCTGCGAGTTTTTCGCTTACGAGCTTCTCATCCACGACGATCTTTTGCCCTTTAAACTTATCCGCTTCGAAGCTGATATCCTCAAGCACCTTTTCCATTATCGTATGCAGCCTTCTAGCGCCGATATCCTCGACCTTTTCGTTCGTGCTCGCCGCAAATTTCGCAATCGCTTTGACCCCGTCCTCGCTAAATTCCAGCTCCACACCCTCGGTCTTTAAAAGCGCCGAGTACTGCTTAAGAAGCGAATTTTTTGGCTTGGTTAAAATTTCGCACAGCGCCGCCTCGTCTAAGCTGTCAAGCTCGACGCGAAGCGGGAAGCGCCCCTGAAGTTCGGGTATGAGATCACTTGGCTTGCTGATATGAAAGGCACCCGCGGCGATAAAAAGGATGTGATCGGTGTCGATATTGCCGAATTTCGTGCTTACGCTGCTGCCCTCCACGATCGGAAGCAGATCGCGCTGCACCCCCTCTTTGCTCGGATCCTGCCTGCCGCTATTTCCGCTTGAGACCGCTACCTTATCGATCTCGTCGATAAAGATAATGCCCTCGTTTTGCGCGCGCCTAACGGCTTCGGCTTTGATGCTCTCCATATCTAAGACCTTCTCGCTAGCCTCGCTTTTAAGGGCAACCTTAGCGTCTTTGACCTTCATCTCTTTTTTGCTTTTACGCGTCGAAATTCCGATTACTTTGATGAAGCTTTCCTGCATATTCGCCATCTCGGGCGGCAAATTCGGATTTGACTCAAGCGCGTTTTCGCTCACTTCAATCTCGATGCTAAGATCATCCAGATCGCCGCGCTCGAGCTTAGCCGCCATCTTTTCGTAGCTTTTTTCGTAATCTGCTACCTTCTCCTCGCTCGCTCCGCGCGGAAGCGGCGGAAGGACTTTTTCTAAAATTTTACGCTTAATATAATCATCAATCTTGTCTTTGTTCTTTTCAAATTCCTCGCCGCGCACTAAATTTACCGACGCGGCGGCCAGATCGCGTACCATGCTCTCCACGTCGCGCCCCACGAAGCCCACCTCGGTGTATTTGCTAGCCTCGACCTTGATAAAAGGAAGCCCGAACATCTTCGAAAGCCTGCGCGCGATCTCGGTCTTACCTACGCCGGTAGAGCCGATCATCAGGATGTTTTTAGGGATCACCTCGTTTTTCATCTCATCTTCGAGCGCCATTCTGCGGTAGCGATTTCGCAAAGCCACCGCTATCGTACGTTTGGCGCTATTTTGTCCGATTATATATTCGTCTAATTTTTCTACAATCTCTCGTGGCGTCATCATCTCTTTTCGTCCCAAATTGCGTATGTTTTGATGTTTTCGTTCGTGTAAATGCAAATCTCGCCCGCGATCTTAAGGCTCTGCTTTACGAGCTCCTCTTCGTCTAGGCTTGCAAATTTATCCAAAGCTCGCGCCGCGCTAAGAGCGTAATTCCCGCCGCTTCCGATCGCCACGATCTTGCCGTCGTCCGGCTCTACCACGTCGCCCGTGCCGCTAAGAAGAAAGATATTTTTGCGGTCCAGCACCAGCATCATCGCTTCGAGCTTTCGCAGATACTTATCCTTGCGCCACTGCTTGCTAAATTCTATCACCGCCCTTAAAAGATCGCCCTTTGCGCCATCTAAGCACTTCTCAAACATATCAAAAAGATTAAACGCATCGGCAGTGCTGCCCGCAAAGCCCGCCAAGACGTTACCCTCTTTACCGATCTTTCGAATTTTAGTCGCATTGCCCTTTAAGACGGTGTTTCCAAACGTAACCTGCCCGTCGCCGCCGATGACGGAGCCTTTCGCGCCTTTGTAGGCTAAAATGGTAGTCGCTTCAAACACTAGCCACCTCTATCTCAAATTTAGCGCTTATGCCGTGCTTTAGCTTGGCATTTACGTCGTAAATCCCGGTCGTTTTGATAGCCTCGGTCTCTAAAATTTTCTTATCGATTTCGATCCCTTTTTGCTCTTTTAGCGCGGTTGCGATCTCATCTTTGGTCACTGAGCCGAAAAGCGCGCCGCTCTCGCCCGTCTGCTTTTCGATCTTTACGCGGATCTTAGCTAGCTCCTCGGCTAGTTTTTGCAGGCTCGCGACCTCGTATTTTTCTAGCTCGGCTTGCTTTTTCTTATCCGCTTCAAATTTACGCAAAACCTCAGTCGTAGCGGCTTTAGCGTAGCCTTTACCAATTAGGAAGTTGTTGCCGTAGCCGTCCTTGACCTCCTTTACCTCGCCCGCCTTTCCGAGCCCCTTAACGTCTTTTATTAGTAATACTTTCATCCATTATCCTTTTAAATTTAGCTTTAAATTTAAAAAATTTTATAAGCGGCGCGGGCGGATCTAAAATTTCGTGAAATTTTATAAAATTCGCCCGCAGCCGCTCGCATTTTTCCGATAAATTTTAAAATTTCGTTTTGCGAAATTTGCCCGTCCGCCGTGCGGCAAAATTTCAGCTAAAGCTTGCGTCCGTTCTTGCCCGCGATGATAAATCTTAGCGCGCTTAGCTTGATAAATCCGTCGCCGTCTTTTTGATTGAAAACCTTATCCTCTTCGAACGTCACAAAATCGGTATTAAACAAGCTATCGCTCTTGCTCTCCCTGCCTAGCACGGTCACGTTGCCTTTATAAAGCTCGAGCTTAACCTTGCCGTTTACGTGCTCTTGGGATTTATTTATCAGTTCTTGAAGCAGCAAGCGCTCCGGGCTGAACCAAAAGCCGTTGTAGATGAGCTCGGCGTAGCGCGGCATCAGATCATCTTTTAGATGCGCCGCGCCGCGATCTAGCGTGATGCTCTCGATCGCGCGGTGAGCCTTTAGCATGATCGTGCCGCCCGGAGTTTCGTAGCAGCCGCGACTCTTCATGCCGACGTAGCGGTTTTCAACAAGATCGAGCCTGCCGATGCCGTTTTTAGCGCCGAGCTCGTTAAGCGCGGCCAGCATCTCGTGCGGCTTAAGCGCCTTGCCGTTTAGCTTTACGGGATCGCCGTGCTTGTATTCGATCTCGATGATCTCGCTCTTATCTGGCGCATTTTTAGGGCTCACGGTCCATCGCCACATATCCTCTTCAGGCGCATGAGCGGGATCTTCCAGCACCAAGCCCTCGTAGGAGATGTGAAGGATATTCGCATCCATCGAATACGGCGACTTGCCGGGCTTTGAAGCGATATCGATGCCGTTTTTCTTAGCGTAAGCAAGAAGCTTCTCGCGAGAGTTCAAATCCCACAGCCTCCACGGCGCAATCACCTTAATATCGGGATTTAGCGCATATGCGCCAAGCTCGAAGCGGACTTGGTCGTTACCCTTACCGGTTGCGCCGTGGCTTATGGCATCCGCGCCGGTTTTTTTAGCGATTTCGACTAACTTTTTAGCAATTAGCGGGCGCGCGATCGACGTGCCTAAAAGATACTCGCCCTCATAGACGGCATTTGCGCGGAACATCGGAAATACGTAATCGCGCACAAATTCCTCGCGCAGATCCTCTACGAAGATATTTTCCTTTTTGATGCCCAGTTTCACAGCTTTGTTTTTGATCGGCTCCAAATCCTCGTTCTGACCGATATCTGCGGTGAAAGTCACCACATCGCAGCCGTAAGTATCACCGAGCCACTTTAAAATAATGCTAGTATCTAGTCCTCCAGAATACGCCAAAACGACCTTTTTTACATCTTTTGCCATCTCAAATCCTTTACGTAAAATTTGGCGAAATTCTACCAAAAATAGTTTAATAGTTGCTTTTAAGGCAAATATCGCTAAACTCACGCTTATGAGAATTGATAAATTTTTAAACGCAGTCAATATCACCAAGCGGCGCGCCATCAGCGAAGATATGTGCAAAAGCGGCGTCGTGGCCGTAAACGGCGTCGTAGCAAAGCCCGCCAAAGAGCTTAAAATCGGCGACGTTATCACGATAAGCTTTTTAGATAGAAAACAAAGCTTTAAAGTCCTAGCCTTTCCTAGCGCGAAAAATACGCCCAAAAGCGAGCAGGCGAAGTATGTCCAAGAGCTTTGAACTCATCTGCGGCGAGGATGAAATTTCACGCCTCGTGCAGGCTCTGCCAAAAAGCGGCATAATCTTGCTCATCGGGGGTCTCGCCGCCGGCAAAACGACGCTTGCGCGCGCGATCGTGCGGGCGCATGGGTTAGACGAGCACGTGAGCTCGCCGACATTTTCGATCATGCAAAACTACGGCGAAATTTATCATTACGACATCTATAACGGCGGCTGTGAGGGGATTTTAAAAAACGGACTATTTGAAAATTTATTTGAAGAGGGGCTTCATCTGATCGAATGGGCGGATGAAAATTTGATAAATTTACTTAAAAAATATGAGCTTGATTTTTGCGTAGTGAGGATCACGCCGCACGCGCAAGGGCGAAAATACGAGGTAAGCTATGCATAAACTGGAAGTCAGGAGTCTAAAAAAAACCATAAAAGGCACGCCGATCATCAAAGGAATCTCGCTAGAGCTTTACAACGGCGAGATTGTAGGGCTGCTAGGGCCCAATGGAGCGGGCAAAACCACGACGTTTTATATGATCTGCGGGCTGATAAGCGCTAGCGGTGGCGATATCTTGCTTAATAAGAGCAGCATCGCAAAGGTTCCGCTTCACAAACGCGCCAAGCTCGGCATAGGCTACCTGCCACAAGAAAGCAGCATCTTTAAAGAGCTCAGCGTTGAGGAAAATTTAATGCTCGCTGCAGAGATTACCTATAAAAATAAAGCCGAAGCCTCACGAAAGGTTGATGAGATGCTAAATCTGCTCAACATCGAGCCGATCAGATTGCGCAAAGGCGTGAGCCTAAGCGGCGGCGAGCGCAGGCGCTGCGAGATCGCGCGAAGCCTGATGATAACGCCGAAATTTCTACTTTTGGACGAGCCGTTTGCAGGCGTCGATCCGATCGCCGTTAACGATATCCAAAGCATCGTGCGCGATTTAAGCGATCTTGGCATCGGCGTGCTCATCACCGATCACAACGTCCGCGAGACGCTCGCGATCTGCGACCGTGCCTACGTCATCAAAGACGGCGAGCTGTTCGCCGGCGGCACCGCAAAAGAGATAGCTAACGATCCAAATGTCCGCAAATTCTACCTCGGCGAGGATTTTAGCATCTAAGCCGGCAAGGGCGTTTTAGATTTTCAGCTCCCACTTCGGCGCGCGCGGTTAAATTCTATAATTTAAGTTCTGCGATTTAAAATTAAAGCAAACGGCTGCGACTAGTCGTGCACTTGAATTTCGCGTATTAAATTTTTGAAAAGTACCTAGGTTTGTTTTAAAATTTTTAAATTTCAAAGGGCGTTTTACGCTGCAAATTTTAAATATTTTTTGCGACAGATTCGCTTTTCGCGACCGAAATTTACACCCGCGGTACATAAAATTTAAATCGCATTTTAATCGCACTTTGTTTAAATTAAATCAAATTTTAAAGCGTGAAACGTCTTTAAACGTAACGCTTTCATCTGCGCATCAAAATCACTCGGCAGTTTGCAAAGAATATCCGCTTGTAGAATTAAAATTTTAAAGCAACTGCCTAAATAAATTACGTATGCGAAACTTGCGGTCCGCGCGATGTAGCTAAATTTTACAGCGTAATTCCGCGAGCGGCGGCGTAAACCAAAGCGCACACAAACCTACTCACTTCGGCTTCGACGCATCAAATTAAAAGCGAGCCGCGCAAAACAAGCCTCCTAGCCCGCTCAAATTTCACCGATTAAGCCGCCTTGTTTAATTAAAATTGCGCTTTTATTTGCTCTGCAGGTTTAAATTTCGCTCATCTTAAAGCTCATTGCTAATTTTAAAATTTTAACCCGGCACTCGTCGCTTCCCTTAAAATTTTAAAATTCTTAAAATTTTGGCGAGATCAAGGAGAGATTATGAAAAAAGTTCTACTTTCGTGCGCCTTGGCGGGCGCGCTTTTTGGCCTAGAGATCGACGGATTTAGCGCACCTAGCGGTTCGCTCATTACCGATGACGCCTTTTATATCGCAAATCGCGGTAGTAGTGAAGATCCACAAGAGCGCGACGGCTTCATCAGCCGCATAGTAAAAAACTCGGGTGTCGTTGAGACAAATTTTATAGACGATCTGGTAAATCCGGGCGGAATGGCGCAGATCGGCGACGTGCTCTACGTGTGCGATCTGGACGCGATCAGGGGCTTTAGCAAAGGTCAGGAGATTTTCAATCTAAAAATCGAAGGAGCGCAGTCCCTTGGCGACATTACGACGCTCGGCAGCGGGGTTCTGCTAGCAAGCGATCCCGTGCGTGGGACGATCTGGCGCATCGACCTGCTCTCGCGCACCGCGGATGAGTTTGCGCGCATCGATCCATCGCTAGGCAGCCCAAACGGACTTTTGGCTAAAGGCGATAAGCTTCTGATCACCACATTCGATCTTAGTGGAAAGGTTTCGGGGCGTGTGCTAAGCATGAATCTGAAATCTCGCGAAATTTCGATCTTTGCCGATATGAAGGGGGTTTTCTACGGCATAGCGCGCGGAAAAAACGGCGAAATTTTAATTAGCGACTGGGGCGAGGACCTTTTAAGCGGTAAAATTTGGCGTATCGATGCAAACGGACAGATACGCAAAATAAACCTCGGCGC
>CAUUQJ010000055.1:0-7015 GCA_963547085.1 uncultured Campylobacter sp.
TCGTAGTCGAGCGCGCTAGAAAGATCGAACGCTACCTATCTCAGCCGTTTTTCGTAGCCGAGGTATTTACCGGAAGTCCGGGTAAATATATCTCGCTAGAGGAAACTATTGCTGGCTTTAAGGGAATTTTAGAGGGCAAATACGACGATCTGCCGGAGAATGCCTTTTACATGGTAGGAAATATCGACGAAGTAGTAGCAAAAGCCGAAAAGATGAAAGCATAGGAATTTTAAGATGAAAGAATTTTTGCTTTTAGATATCGTTACGCCCGAAGGGATGGTCTTTTCGGGCGAAGTCAAATCCGTCCAACTCCCTGGCATTACTGGCGAAATGGGTATTTTGCCGGGGCATGCGAGCTTGCTAACGGGACTTAAAGACAAAAGCGAAGGCGGAGTCGTTGAGATCGTAGATAAAGACGGCAAAAAGCAGCTTGTTTTGGTAAACGACGGATTTTTGGAAGTTACCGAAGAAAAAACTACTATCCTAGCCACTCAAGCCGTAGCTATCGGAGGCGATAGCGAAAGCGCCGTGGCAAAGTCTTTGCAGCGCGCCAAAGATATGCTTGCTTCCATTAGCTCCGATGCGGCAAATTCCGCAGCGATAATGGCTAGAGTCGACGAATTCGCAAGGCAAAGTTAAATATGCTAGATCTAATTTTAAGTTATTTTACGAGAAGCACGTTCATTACGATATTCGTGCTTTCTTGGTTATCCGTCTATTTTATCGTCACTTTTACGATTTTGATCTCCAGATTTGTAGGGCTTAGTGCATGGCAACACCGCGAAGCAAAGGCACTCGAATCCTTGCTGATGGGTGGTAGGATTTCGCTTTCGGGCTCTATTTTTCAAAAAGTAAATACCGATAAAATTTCAAAAGAAGCCTTGGAAATTTATAAAGGCAAGGCCGAACGCGACTCCACTAGCGGACTTACCTGGCTATCTATCGTCGCCTCTACTTCGCCGTTTATCGGGCTATTTGGTACAGTCGTTAGCATACTTCACACATTTTCCAAGCTCGGCGGCGGAAATTCCGGCATCGACACCATCGCTCCTGCGATCAGCGAGGCGCTGGTTGCCACAGGATGTGGAATTTTTGTAGCGATCCCCGCATACACCTTTAGCTTACTTATAAAACGCAAAGCATACGAAGTTATGAGCATTATAAATCGTACAGCGGATATTTTGCTATTTAAAGCAAACACTGGAAAAGCTATTTAATGTATAATTTCGACGAAAATCCAGAGTTAAATATCACTCCGCTCGTCGATATTATGCTTGTTTTGCTAGCGATTTTAATGGTCGCGCAAACGGCGATTATCTACGATGAAAAGATCGAACTGCCTAGTGGCTCAAAAGCACAGGTTTCGGAAAATACCGCGGAATTCTTGCTTGTGCGTATCGGCGAAGATCGCAAGGTTTATATTGACAAAAGCTCGATGAGCCTAGCTGAATTCCCAGATAATCTCGTGCTGCTTAAAGGCACCGGCAAGTATAGCTTGGAAAAACCAGTCTATATCCAAGCTGATAAAAGACTCGTTTACGACGATGTAATGTTTGTTTTAAAGAGCCTAAAGCAGGCGGGTTTTACAAAAGTCGCACTTCAAACAAATGGCTAATTATTCAAATTTTACGGGGGTTAAATACGATAATTTTAAATCGTTTTTAATCGCCCTTTTTGCCTATCTGCTGGTGATTTTTGTTCTTTTATATCAAATTTCAAAGCCGCAGGAAAAATTTAAAAAATATACTGACAATCCCAACGATTATATGGATGTTACTTTTGATTTCGAAATAGATGATAAACTTCCGTCCGCACCTGAAATCGCTAAAGAAACAAAGCAAGGCGAGTTTGAAAATAAGAATGTTAAGGATGTGCCGGAGGATAAAATTAAGACTACGGCGCAAGTAGTCCCGCCTCCTCCGGTGCAGGCAAAGCCGAAAGAGCCCGAAAAGCCGAAGGAAGAGCCGAAGCCGGAACCTAAAAAGGACGAGCCTAAAGCTGAGCCCAAAAAAGAGGAGCCCAAGCCTGAGCCTAAGTTGGAAGATAAACCTTCCGAAAAAGTAGTAGAGAAAAAAGAGGAAGCTAAGCCGGAGCCGAAAAAAGAGGAAAAACCGAGCTTGAGCGATCTTTTTTCGGATACGACTAAGGACAATAAGAAGCTTGAGGAGAGCGCTAAAGCTAGCGACGCCGTTCAGAGTAACAAAAAGTCCGATAAAGAAACCGCCACCTCTAGTGCTAAGGATAAAGCGGCATCTAAAAATGCTGTCGTCAAATCCGATAAGCTTGGTGGCAGGACGCAAAGGACGGGCGAGTATAACGCTTATTACGGCGCTATCGAGAAAAAGCTTCAAGTTCTATGGAGCAGATATGTGGCGACCGCGAAGGACGACGCAAGGATTAAGATAGTCTTTGGCGCAGATGGGCGAGTGGCAGATTATACTATTATAGAGTTGGGGCGGGAGACGGAATTTAACCAGAAGTTGCGAGATTTTTTGGATAATCTATCGACTCAGACTTTCCCGAAGTCTCCCGATGGAGCATCGCACGAGATAGATACTAGGATGTCCGACGTGATGAAGACAAATTAGAATTCTGTAAGGAAAAAAAGTGAAGAGACTTTTTTGTATTTTTGCGTTTTGCTGTATGCTTTTTTCGGCGGATTCGGAACAGAATTTTACTTATGAAAGAAATTCCGTTTCGCAAAAATCTGGTAAAATTCAAATTTCAAAGGAGCTAGATGCTTATTTTTCGCAGATGGCGTCGAAATTGCAAGCTCTATGGACGAAGTATCAAGCAGGTATTTCCGATGAGGCTAGAGTCCGCATAGAATTTAGCAACAATGGACGAGTTTTAAATTATCAAATTTTAGAGCTTGGGCGTAGCACAGAATTTAACCAAAAGCTAAGGAAATTTTTAGATGAGCTTCCTAAGCGAAGCTTTCCAAAATCACCGGATAATAAATCTCACATATTTGAAATGGTATTATCCGACGTAGCAAATTAAATTTAAGGAGAAAAGATGAAGAAACTACTTTTGATTCTTGCATTTTGTAGTAGCATTTTCGCGGCAGATGCGACTATGTCTATCGTAAACGAAGGGGTAAATCTCCCTAAAATCATTGTTCAGGATGCATCGAACCTTGCAAATTCAGAATTTGGCAACAAATTCTTTAAACTTATGGTGGGCGATCTCAAGGTCGGCGCGACTTTTGAAGTCAGCGACGAGTATCTACAAAGCAGCTATGATGCGGGCGCTTCCGACAATCTAGGCTCTAGCGGTGCCGCTCTTATCGTGCGCTACGCGGTAAGTGATAAAAGCTCGCCGATGAGCCTAAAAACCAAAGTGCTCGAAGCAAATAGCGGCAGGGTGATGTACGAGAAGAGCTTTACGCTTTCAAATGCCGAGAAATATCCGTTTTTAGCCCATATGGCGGTATCTGAGATCGTCAAGCAGCTAGGGTACTCAAACGTCGATTGGATGAAGGAGATGATTTTGCTCTCTCGCTACACTTCGACGCGTGAGAGCGAGATCATGGTGGCTGACTATACGCTTACTTACCAGCAGGTTGTACTTCGCGGCGGATTAAATATCTTCCCTAAATGGGCAAGCGCGGCGCAGAACGAATTTTATTACACCTATTACGTCAATAAAAATACCCCTGCTATCTATAAATTTAATCTATCCAACGGTAGCAAAAGTAAAATTTTTACCGGTCATGGCATGACAATAGCTTCAGATGTAAGCGCCGACGGTAGAAAGCTTCTAATTACCAATGCGCCTAAAGATCAACCAGATATTTATTTGTATGATATAGCCTCGGGCAGCGCTAAGCAAATTACCGATTACGCTGGCATTGATGTAAATGGAAATTTTATCGACGGCGATTCGCGCGTGGCTTTTGTGAGCGATCGTTTAGGTTATCCGAACGTATTTGCCACTAGCATAAATGGCGGCAACGTTCAGCAGCTCGTGTATCACGGCAAAAACAATAACTCCATCAGCACAAATGGCAATTACGTTACTTACTCTAGTCGCGACGGCGAGGGCGGATTTAATATATATTTAATCTCAACTCAAACCGATATGATTCGTCAGTTAACGGCTAGCGGCAAAAATATGTTTCCTAGATTTTCTAGCGATGGCGGCAGCATTATGTTTATCAAGCAAGACGGCAGCGGAAGCTCGGTAGGTATTATCAGAGTTAACGAGAATAAAAGTTTCCAATTTCCGTTAAGAGTGGGTAAAATTCAATCGGTTGATTGGTAAAATATTAAAAAATCTCGTGATATAATGACTTCAATTTTTTTTGAAAGGATAGAAAATGAAACATTTAGTTTTATCTTCGATAGCAGTTGCTGCTCTATTATTGAGCGGTTGTTCTAAAAAGACCCCAGAGGCCGATACTACAAGCACAAGTGATGCAGATAGACTAGCTGCTTTGGCATCTCAGATCCAAAGTGAAGTTGGCACTGTTTATTTCGACTTTGATAAATTTAATATTAGAGCCGATCAGCAAGGCACAATCAATAATAACGCAGCTTTATTCAATCAAGCAGGCGCAGAGTCTCTAACTGTTAAAGTTGAGGGTAATTGCGATGAGTGGGGTTCTGATGAGTACAACTATGCTCTTGGTCTAAAGAGAGCTACTGCAGCTAAAGACGCATTGGTTGCTCAAGGCGTAAATGAGAGCAGAATTTCCGTAGTAAGCTACGGCGAGAGCAATATGGTTTGCACAGAGCATTCTAAAGAGTGCGACGCTCAAAACAGACGCGACGAATTCAAAGTTGGATTCTAATTTGAAATTTAAAAATTTCACGGTGGCGGCTCTTTTGGGAGCTGCCACTTTTTTAAATGCAGAAACTTCCGCATTTGATGCTGGCAATATTGATTCAGGTAGCTCTTACGGGTTAACTGAAAACGAACAAGTATTGCGCGACAATCGCAAGCGTATAAGCGAGATGCAAACTAGCGTAGATAATACACGCGAGAGCGTCGAAGGTTTGCGAAGCGTCCTTGAAGGAACAAATTCTAAAATTTCTAACCTGGAAAACAGGGTGGCGGATCTAGAAATTCGCGCTACCGGCAAAAGCCAAGGCAACAGCGAGCTAGATCAGATGAAACGAGACATCGCTACTATAAAAGCCCAAATTGCTGAAATTAATAAAAAATTAGGTAGCGGCGGCAGCGTAAAAAAAAACGCTGAATTAGACGCAGGTGCTGCTTCAACCTCCGCTAGTACAAAATCAGACTCCGATTTTAAATCAAAAGATCAAGCTTCGGTATTAAAAGAGGCCGACGCTTTATATGCTAAAAAAGACTATTCAGGCGCAAAAGAGCGCTACAATTATTTAGTATCCAAAAATTACAAGCCTGCTAAGGCAAATTACATGCTAGGCGAAATTTCATATTTCTCTGGCTCATACGCAGAAGCGATAAACTATTATAAAAAGAGCATCTCGCACAACGAGAGCCAAGACTACACCCCAAAGCTACTTTATCACACCGCGATCAGCTTCGATAAGATCGGCGATAAAGACAGTGCAAATAAATTCTACAAAGCGCTCAAGGCTTCATACCCGGATTCCAAAGAAGCTAAAGCTGCGCCCACTAGATAACCTAAATTTAAATACAAACTCAAAAATAAAATTCTAAACAGGAGAAAACTATGGCTAACAACCGAGTTATAAAGATGCATTATGAGCTAAAAGACGGCAAAACCGGTGAAATTTTAGAGTCAAATTTAAACTCCGACCCGATCGCCTTTCTTAGTGGCAAAGATCAAATCATCCAAAAGCTGGAAGATGAAATTTTAAATCTGCAAGCGGGCGAGAGCAAAACGGTTCGCATAAGCCCGAGCGACGGAGTCGGCGAGTATAAACAGGATGCCGTGCAGATCCTGCCTAAAGAGCAGTTTGCGGGTATCGATCTGGCGGTGGGTATGGAGCTTTTCGGTCAGGCAGAGGACGGCGCGACTACCCGCGTGAGCGTCAAAGCTATCGGCGAGCAGGACGTTACTATCGACTTTAACCACCCGTTTGCTGGCAAGGAGCTGGAATTTAATATAAAAATCGTTGAGAATCGCGAAGCGACGGCAGACGAAATTCTTACCGGCCAGCCAGAGGGTGCGCACAGCTGCGGCTGCGGACACAACCATCACGAGGGGCGCAAGTGCTGCGGCGGACACGGACACGATCACGCAGAGGATCACGAGTGTTGCGGAGGTCATGGGCATGCAGACGGTCATGAATGCTGCGGAGGTCAGGATCACGGAAAAGATCACGAGTGCTGCGGCGGGCACCACCACGAGCATTAGGATTTTTTATGAAATTTGCTTTTATCTTCCCCGGACAGGGCAGCCAAAGCGTAGGCATGGGCAGGGAGTTTTACGAAAACTCCGCATCTGCGCGCGCGCTTTTGGATGAGGCTTCAGGCTTTACGGGTATCGATTTTAAAAATTTGCTGTTTGAACCCAACGACAAGCTCAACGTTTCGGAATTTACGCAGCCTGCGATTGCATTAAATTCCATGATGGCGCTTGCGGCGTTGCAAGAAAAGCTGGATCAAGAAAAGCTTAATATCGCTACGCAGTTTTTGCTCGGGCATTCGCTGGGCGAGTTTAGCGCGCTAAGCGCTGCGGGAGGCATAGAGCCGAAGCAGATGTTAAAGCTAGTAAATATTCGCGGCAGGCTCATGCAGAGCGCCTGCGAGGGCAAAGACGCAGGAATGATGGTGATCTTGGCTCTTGCCGACGAGGCAGTTGAAAAAATTTGTGCGGATGCGACGAGTGCAGGTAGGCAGGTTTGGGCAGCGAATTATAACTGCGACGGGCAGATTGTAATCGCCGGCAAAAAAGATGATCTCGCAGCACTCGAGGGCGAGTTTAGAGCCGCAGGCGCAAAGCGCGCGATGCTACTGAATATGAGCGTCGCGAGCCATTGTCCGATGCTAGGGAGTGCTAGCGACGAGCTTTTGGAATTTTTACGCCCCGCGCTAAAAGAGAGCTTTGCCCCCGTCG
>CAUUQJ010000056.1:0-7013 GCA_963547085.1 uncultured Campylobacter sp.
GTTGCTAAGCTCAACGATAAAGTTTCAAACAGATTGAGCGGTTTTGCGGCAGAATTTAGCGTAAATTTACACGGATCCTGCATAGATTTTGGCGCAAGCAAAGCGCTAAAATAAAGAGGCAGATTTGTTACGAGCAAATGCGCGCTAAAAGCATAGATTGGTACGCAGCAAAATTTTAAGTTAGGATTATGGAGGCCTTATGTGCTTGCGCCTCTGCAAGGATCAAGTGAAAGTAGAATTGTGATGTTGGAATTTACGCAGTCGCAAATATAAAGTTTCGCGTTAATTTTTTGATGTGGAATTTAGAATTTTAAAATTCCTATAGCTTCGAATCTGGCGCTGAGCCTTGAAATATCGTAGCGATAAAATTTTAAAATTTACCGCCGCATCGCTTTAAAAATCTTGCTTGAAAATTTTAATTATGCAGCGTAAGATTTTTCATTTCTGCCGCGGCGCTGTGTTTTTCTATAAAAATTTTGCTCTTTTGCTATGGTGCTGTGTTTTCGTCGTAGCATTCTTAACGCGCAATCCTCGCTATTTTGCTTGTTAAATTTAAGTTATAAATCCAGCGACGTAAACGCACGGCATAAGGTCCTTATCGCTAGGCGCCACTTTGAAGCGAAATGAGATAAATTCTACGTGGCGCAAAAGGTGCCCGATTAGGCTTTGCGGCGCCCTTGCATACTGCGCAAAAGCACGATCTCCTCCGCCCAGAGGCTATCGTCGATCGTTTCTAAAATCAGCGGGATCTCGTCGATGTTCGGGTCGTTCATGATGTTTTCAAACGCCGCGAGCCCCAAAAATCCGCGTCCGAGGCTCTCGTGCCGATCTTTGCGTACGCTAAGCTCGTTTTTCGTGTCGTTTAGGTGCATGCCGCTTAAAAATTTATAGCCGATCGCGCGGTCAAACTCGCTCATCGTGCGCTCGTAGACCTGCGGGCTACGGAGGTCGTATCCTGCGGCGAACGCGTGACAGGTATCGATGCAGACGCCGATGCGATCTTTGTTTGAAATTTTATCGATCACGTAAGCAAGCTGAGCGAAATCATAGCCGAGATTGGAGCCCTGGCCGGCGGTATTTTCGAGCACGAGCTTGACGCCACTAGTGTTTGCGATGGCGAAATTTAGCGACTCTGCGATATTATCTAGGCACACTTGAGCTGAAATTTCATTTAGATGCGAGCCCGGATGAAAGTTCAAAAGCCTAAGCCCGAGCGCCTCGCAGCGGCGGATCTCGTCCACGAAGGCGTTTAGAGACTTCTCGCGCTCCACCTCACGCGGATGGCCCAAATTTATGAGGTAGCTGTCGTGCACCAAGACATGTTCCGCGCGGATGCCGCTTTGCCTCAGCGCGTCCTTAAACGCGACGATCTCCTCCGCGCTAAGCGGCGGCGCATCCCATCTGCGCTGATTTTTGACGAACATCGCAAACGCGTCCGCCCCGATTTTCGCAGCGTTTAACGGCGCGTTAGAAACCCCGCCGCTAGCGCTCACGTGCGCTCCGATCCGCTTCATTTTACCTCCTAAATTTTATTTTACGCCGCGTGCGGCAAAATTTCATAAACCCGAGCTGCGCGTGGATTTTCTAAATTTAAATGCACGCTTTTTCTTTCGCACATACGCGCTGCTTGGCAAATTTCGCCGCGAAGAGCCGGCGCAGAGCGTCAATAAAACCGCGCCGTTTGCGCAGCTTAGGCAGCTACCCCGCCGAGTAATGGATTTTGACCGCTCGCGCCGTGTTTTGGGCGGATGCTAGAGCGCAGTATTCCCGCGCGTTTATAAATACCCGCCGCGCGAAATTTTACTCGTTCGCGATTTGCTCGCGCCGCCCTGTGGAGTAGTATTTCACGTGCTACGAATACTCGCCGCGCGAAATTTTACTGCAGCTCGCGGATTTTGATCTTTACGCCGCGCTTTGCATCGGCGAAGATTATGGATCTTCCGCCACCGTCCTTGTCGCGGCAAACCTTATAATCGATAGAGCCATCTTGCAGGCTTTGCGCTAGGCAACGGCGCTCGCCTGTGTCGCTACCGCCAAAGATCGGCTTGCCGTCTAGGATTTGGCCCAGAAGCCCGCGGTAGTGCTCGGCGCCGAAGAATTTTTTATTAAAAACGAGCTCGTCGTCGCACGCGCCGTTCATGCAAATTTTATCACCTTTTAAAACTAGGCTCAGCACGCTGATGCCGCTTGCGTAAATTTGAACCTCGGTTTGGTTTTTAAATTTGCGCATAAAGCCCGCGTCGCTGGTGCGAGTAAGCGGCGAAATGACGGTGAAATTTACAGCTTGCGTAGAAGCGGGCTTGAGTGCGGTGGTAGCGCAGCCTGCGAGCAGAAGCGAAAGTGCAAGCGGCGCCAGAAAAGAGCATTTCATAAATAATCCTTAATTTAAGTTGGGTTTAAGTGCGTCTTGAGTAGAATACCGCCTTTAATCTTAATACCAGATTAAGTGGCCCCTTCGTCTAACGGTTAGGACATCGCCCTTTCACGGCGGTAAAACGAGTTCGAATCTCGTAGGGGTCGCCACTTCTAGTTTTAAAATTTTTTGACACAAATCTTAGTTTTTGCAAAATTCTGAACTTTTATCTAAACTACTAAATTCTGAAATTATGCGCTTTTGCTGCTTCCTGCGCTACAAAATTCCAAGATCATAATAAAATTCTGTCTGATAGAATTTTAAAATTTAGCCCTGCCGAATTTATGTAATAAATTTTATGCGGACATGCGGACAGATGAAACTTAATAAAATAAAACTCGTAAATTTAGCTCTTTCTAAAAAAAATTCGCTAAATTTATCGAATGCAAAATTTTAAAGAATACGTAAATGAAATTCTAAAAAATCATCCTGGCGAGCGCGTCACGAGCTTTGATTTCAAGGGCGAGAAATACTGGCTCAAGCAGCCGGAGTTGCGCATCCGCGGTGGATTACTTACGAAAATATTCAAAGCTAATCCGAAAGCCGCTTTCGATTACGAAGCGCTAAAATGCGAGAGTTTGTATGCAGCCGGCGCGCCTGTGCCGCAGCTGGTGCTGCGAGACGAGAGCTTTTTCGTACTCAAAGACGGCGGCACGCCGGTGGACGAGGTGCTAAAAAGCTCGGATGAGGCGGCTTGCGTGGCGCTCATTGAGGGCTACGCTGCGACGTTAGCACAGCTGCATTCGCGCGGCTTCATACACGGCAGACCCGCGCTGCGCGATGTCTTAGTAAAAAATGGCGAGATGAAATTTATAGATTTTGAAAATCGCAGCGAGCGCGGTGATCTGCAAAAAGCCAAAATGCGAGATTTTTTGCTGTTTGTCTATGATCTTTGTCGCGAAGGTCTGAACGAAGGTTTGGTGCGCGCAGGCATTCGCACTTACGCCTCAAGCGGCAGGCAGGACGTAGTGCAAAGTGCGTGGGCTACGGTACTTGCGCTGCGTCCGATATATTTTATCGCTAGGCTTTTGCCGCAAAAATTTAAAGATCTAAACGCGCTCGTGCGCACGTTTGAGCTCTGCCTAAAAATAATTGAGAAAAACGATGGTCAAACAAAGTAAATTCGCTAAATTTAAGCTGGTGATTATACTCGCCTATATGTCTGCTCTGGCGCCCTTGTCTACCGATATGTATCTGCCCGCGCTGGAAAAGGTAAAGGCAAGCTTTGCTACGAGTGAGTTTTACGCTCAGCTATCCGTTGCGAGCTTTTTCATCGCTTTTGCGCTAGGACAGCTCGTTTATGGGCCGCTAAGCGATAAATTTGGTCGTAAAAAGCCGTTATACGCGGGCATTTTGCTTTTTATATGTGCGTCGCTTGCTTGCGTGAGCTTTGATAGCGTTTATGCGTTTATATTTTTTAGATTTTTGCAAGCTTTGGGCGGGTGCGCGGGAGTGGTACTTGCGCGAGCCGTAATTAATGACAAATTTGAGCTGCACGAGGCTGCGGCGATGTTTGCGCTGATGATGGTCGTAGGCTCGCTAGCTCCGATGCTAGCACCAACTCTAGGCGGATTTGTGCTAGATTTTTTCTCGTGGCAAGCGATTTTTGCGATTTTGTTCGCACTTGGAATTTTGCTTTTTGCATTTATATTTTTCGGACTCGACGAGAGCGCGCAGATAGACGAGACTGCTACACTTAGCGTAAAAGGCGTGCTTGGCGAATACGGCATAATCTTGCAAAATAAAGAATTTATGCGCTATACGCTAGGATTTGCGGTTGCGATGAGCGCGCTTTTTGCTTATATCACGGGCTCTAGCTTTATATTTTTGGGCTATTATGGGTTGGGTGAGCATGCCTTTGGCGTAATATTTGGCATCAACGCTCTTGGAATGACCCTTGTTTCGGCACTAAATGCCAAACTCGTGCAAAATCGCGAACCCGCCGCTTTATTAAATTTCGGCCTAATAGCGATGCTAGTGACAAGCTTGATTTTGCTTGCATGCTCTATGCTGGGCCTTCCCTTCATCTGCTTTGAGGCTTCGCTTTTTGTATTACTTTCGTCTCTTGGCTTTGTTGCGCCTAACGCCACGACGCTTGCGATGGCGCTGTATAAGGACGGCAACTCGGGCGCAGCTTCGGCGGTACTGGGGACTGCGCAATTTGCTATCGCCGGGGCTATTTCGTTTATCGTAGGTGCAGTGGGAGCGAATAAGCCGTTTTTGCTCGCAAGTGTGATGGCGATTTGTGCTCTTTGCGCGAACGCCGTGTATTTTTTATTGCGAGAAAAGAATCAAAAATTTTAATTTTAATATTTTTTAAATTTATCGTTAAGGATTGATTAGCTAAAATTAGCTCTCGTTCTTTCAGTGTAAGAAAGACAATTCGGTAAAAAAGGAAACAAGCCAATGAGCGATATTATCGCATATAAACTTAACGGTGAAATTTACGATACTCAAAGTATCGGCGAGCACGCAAGCGAGGCGCAGCCGATATATTTCGATAACTCCGAGGACGCGCTTAAAATTCTGCGCCACTCCTGTGCGCACCTTTTGGCGCAGGCGGTGCGCGAGCTTTATCCGAGTGCAAAATTTTTCGTAGGGCCCGCGATCGAAGATGGGTTTTACTATGATATGCGCGTTAGCAAAGATAACGGCGAGAAGCTCGGTGAAGAGGATTTAAAGGCGATCGAAAAAAAGATGCGCGCGCTTGCCGAGGCAAATTTAGAGATTAAAAAGATAGCCTCCACTAAAGAGGCGGTCGCCAAAAAATATGCAAACGACGATCTTAAGCAGGAGGTTTTAAAGCGCATCCCCGACGGCCCGGTTAGCCTGTACGCGCAGGGCGAGTTTGAGGACATCTGCCGCGGCCCGCACGTGCAAAATACGAAATTTTTGAAAAATTTCGCCCTTACGCGCATCGCAGGAGCGTATCTCGGCGGCGACGAGAAGCGCGAGATGCTAACTCGCATCTACGGCGTCGTATTTGCCGATAAAGATAGCCTTAAAAAACACCTTACGATGCTAGAAGAAGCTAAGAAGCGCGATCACCGAAAGCTCGGAGCCGAGATGAAATTTTTCACCTTCGACGAGCAGATCGGCGCGGGACTTCCGATCTGGCTTCCTGCGGGCACGAGGATGCGTATAAAGCTCGAGGAGCGCCTTTATAGGCAGCTTCGCAAGCGCGGCTACGAGCCGGTGCGCGGCCCTGAAATTTTAAAATCCGACGCGTGGAAGATCAGCGGTCACTACAGCAACTACAAAGAAAATATGTATTTTACGACGATCGAGGAGCAGGAATACGGTATCAAGCCGATGAACTGCGTCGGTCACATCAAGGTTTATCAAAGCGAGATCCGTTCATATCGCGATCTACCGCTTAAATTTTGCGAGTACGGCGTCGTGCACCGCCACGAAAAAAGCGGCGTCTTGCATGGACTTTTCCGCGTGCGCGAGTTTACGCAGGACGACGCGCATCTGTTTGTGATGCCGAGCCAGATCAAAGAAAACGTCTATGAAATTTTAGATTTCGTGGGGCTTCTGATGAAGGCTTTCGGTTTTGAATACGAGCTTGAAATTTCGACCAAACCGCAAAAGGCAGTCGGCGACGACGAGGTTTGGGATATCGCGACGAAGGCCTTAAAAGACGCGCTTGACGAAAAAGGCTTAAAATACGGCCTAGATGAGGGAGGCGGCGCATTCTACGGGCCTAAGATCGACATCAAAATCACCGACGCGCTCGGTCGAAAATGGCAGTGCGGCACGGTGCAGGTCGATTTTAACCTGCCTGCGCGCTTCGAGCTTGGCTACATCGACGAAAATAATGAAAAAAAGCAGCCCGTGATGCTGCATCGCGCGATTTTGGGAAGCTTCGAGCGCTTCGTGGGGATTTTGCTCGAGCACACCGCGGGCGAGCTTCCGTTTTGGATCTGTCCTACGCAGGTATCGATCGTGCCGATCGGCGAGGCGCATGCAAGCTATGCGAAGGAAATTTTAAATTTGCTGCGCGAGGCTGGCATTGACGGCGAAATTTTAGATAAAAACGAGACGCTAAATAAACGAATCAGAACGGCTGAAAAGCAGAAGGTGCCGCTCATCATCGTCCTAGGCGATAATGAAGTTTCGGCTCGCAGCGTGGCCTTGCGCGATCGCAGGGCGCGCGAACGGCGAAATTTAGGGCTGGACGAGTTTTTAAATTTCGTAAAATCTAAATTAAACGAGGTGAATTTTTGAGCAGAGACAAAGAGGTTTTTCTAAACGAGGACATTCCGGCTAGCGAAGTCAGGTGCATAGGCGACAATGGCGAGGTTTACGGCATAATTTCAAAGGCGCAGGCGCTGCAAATCGCCGAGCGAGAGGGCGTGGATCTGGTTTTGATAGCGCCCGATGCAAAGCCGCCCGTTTGCAAGGTCATGAACTACAGCAAATTTCGCTATCAGCAGGAAAAAAAGCTCAAAGAAGCGAAAAAAAAGCAAAAAATCATCGAGGTCAAAGAGATCAAGCTGTCCGCCAAAATCGCTCAAAACGACATTAATTACAAAGTAAAACACGCGAAAGAATTCCTTAGTAGCGGCAAACACGTCAAACTTCGCGTATTTTTAAA
>CAUUQJ010000057.1:0-6958 GCA_963547085.1 uncultured Campylobacter sp.
TCCAGGCAATAGCGCAGAAAATTCTTTAAATTTAGCGAGCGAAAATTCTTTAAATTTTGCGGCGCAGAATTCCTCAAATTTAAATCCGCAAAGCTCAGCCTCGCCGCAGAGTGCTAAGCTTTATCAAAAGCCGATCGTCGTTATTACAGGCGGCGAGCCGCTACTGCACCATAAAGAGGCGCTATTTTACGAGTTCGTCTGCGAGCTGCTTGCGCGCGGACACGCGGTGCACTTCGAAACCAACGGCACGATTTTAGTGGATTTTGAAAAATTTCCCGCCTACAAAAGCTGCGTCTTTGCGGTCTCGCCTAAGCTTTCAAACTCCGCCGAGCCGCGCGAACGCAGGTTAAACTTCGCCGTGCTGCGAAGCTTAAAACAAAACGCGAAGGATAGTTTTTACAAGTTCGTCATCTCGCCCGAGTTTGACGCGCAGCCCGAGATCAGAGAAATTTTAGCGACGTGCGAGAGCGAGGTTTATTGCATGCCGCGCGGCGCAGATCGTCGCGAGCTGGAAAGCGGCGCGCAATTTTGCGTGGATTTTTGCCTAAAAAACGGCTATAATTACTCCGATCGCCTGCACATTAGAATTTGGGGCGAGAAGGACGGGGTATGATAATCAGGAAATTATACGAATTCGAAAACGCTCACATCGTGCGCCTGTGCGGTTCAAAGCGGTGTCGCACGAGCATCCACGGCCACTCCTACAGATGCGAAATTTTGCTTAGTTCAAATTTTTTAGATGAAGCGGGGATGGTGTATGACTTCGGCTACATGAAGCTCGGTATTCGCGAGCTTATCGATAGTTTCGACCACGCTACGACGATCTATGCGCGCGATGATGCGGGCTATATCGCAGATATTAAAAAACACAGCGCGCGCTGGGTGCAGATACCGCTAAATCCGAGCGCAGAGCAGTTTTGTAGAATTTTTTTCATTCTAATCGACCGACTTTTGAGCCTAACTCAGATGCAAAACGGCGAGCGCGAAGTAAAACTTCACAGCGTCATCGTGCATGAAACGACCACCGGCTACGCGCAGTGCTTCCGCGAGGACGCCTACAACGCGCAGATGGGCGAGATCTCGCTGGAAGAGATAGAATTCTCGCCCGCCGTGCGCGAGGAGTGGAGGCAGCCGGAGCTTTGGCAAAAGCTACTGCGCGGCGAAAAAATCATCTATCCAAAGGACTGTTGATGAGAAATTTCTTTAAATTTGGCGCGAGGTTTATGCGCGTTTTTACCGCGTGCGCGATCTTTGTCTGCGCGCTTGCTTTGGGGGGCTGCGACGATGAGAAAAAGAACACTTTGGAAAAGCCTCCGGTAGATAGCGAGGTGCCGAAGGACGTGCCTATCGCGCCTAGCGAGCCCAAAGTTGATATAAATGCCGATATGCCGCCGCTTCCGGTGACCGAATAAGGCGCAAGCATTGAAAAATCGGCGGCTAAATTTGAAAATTTTTAAAATTTGCGTGGTTCGTATGCGGCGCGTAAGCGCGATTTTAGTATCTTTTTTGCTCGTGCGATCTGCGCAGGGAAATTCTAAATTTTTATTTGCAAAATTTCATTCTTGGCACGAGATATACTGCGCGAAACCGGGGTTGAGAGAGCGCGCGATAAATTTTAACGCAATAAATAGCCGTGGCTGCTTTGGATGGTTTTTAAAATTTCAAAGGCGCGGAACAGGTCCGTTTTATCTCGCGCCGAAAAAATTTGCGTTAAAATTTGATCGTTTCGGCTCTACCCGCGCAAAATTTTATCCTGCAGATTTAACCCCCTGGTGGAAGTGATGGATTATCTGTATCAAAGTGCTTTGGGCTTTCATAAATTTTTTGCGCTAGCTACGGCGATTTTAACGATAATTTATCTAATCTTCACCCAGCTTAAAATAGACGCGGCAGCGGAATTTTACCCTCGCGGCAAGGCTTTAAATCCCGCCGTTTCCGCGCCGCAAGCTGAAAGTTTAAAGCAAAAAAGCAGATCTGGGCTTAGATTTCTTAGGCGCATCAGGTTGTTTTTGCCGATATATTATGCGACTCTCGCGGCGCTGATAATCAGCGGAAGCGTGATGCTAGCGGTGCTGCGCTTCGATCTGAGCTTTAGAATTTATTTCATGGCGGTCGCAGCGCTAGCGATGATCGCGTTTAGTGCGACGTCGTACAAGCGGCTAAAAATCGCGTATCTAAGCCAAAATTTCGCGCCGTATCAGCGCAAAATGCGGGTGATTTTGGGGCTAAGCTTGGCGATAATTTTGATAGCGAGTGTTATTTGATGGTATATTTTTACGATAAGCTTGCAGGCGAACAGAGCCTAGTTTTGCAGAATGATCAGTTTTTGCACCTAAAGGCCAGGCGAGCAAGGGCGGGCGAGCGCATAGACGTGCGCAATCTTGAGGACGGGGCGAGTTATCTATATGAGATCGCCGAAATTTCGCGCAAAGGCACGGCTCTGAATTTGGTTTTTAAAAGCTCCGTTTTTACGCCGCCACACGATTTTTGCGTCGCTTGGGCGGTCGTCGAGAGCGCCGTGATCGAAAAGAGCCTGCCTGCGCTAAACGAGATGGGCGTCGGGCGGCTTGTTTTGGTCTATGCCGATCTGTCGCAGAAAAACGTGCGGCTCGATCTGCAGAGGATGGAGCGGATTTTGATCAACTCGTCGCAGCAATGCGGGCGAAATTCCATCATGCAGATCCAGGTCTTAAGCGGCTCGGACGAGCTCGCGCAAAGATATGAAAACGTAAGCCTGATCGATTTTGGCGGCAAGAACATCGACATTTTCGGCGGCGAGGAGATTGCGTTCATCGGCCCCGAAGGCGGGTTTTCGCCGCGCGAAAGGGAGAAATTTAAAAACGCCTATGCGCTTAATAGCCCCTATATTTTGCGCTCAAACACCGCGCTAATCGCAACTTGCGCGAAGCTGATGTTTTAAACGCTCGGCAAATTTTAAAATTTAAAAAGCCGCACGCTTTAAATTTTAAAATTTAAAATTTGCTCTGCGCGATCCGCTATGTTTATCTGCGGCTTGATGCACTGCGCGTATTTGCCGCGGCGTATCTTCGCGCGCTGTATTTTGCACGCCACAGTAGGTCGCGGTGAAATAAATTTTACTCGCAAGGCGGGCTAAATTTTAAAATTTCGTGTCCAAAAAGCATGCTTGAGAAAAAAATTGCCGCTTCGCCGAGAGATTTTTAAAACCCTTTGAATTTGCTTTTTAGATAAAAAAGTTGTATAATCGCAACCTTTTAAAATCATCAAAAAGGATCAAAAATGAAAAAAGATATCCATCCGAACTTTGTCGAAACGACCGTTACCTGCGCTTGCGGCAACACTTTTAAAACGCGCTCGAACAAGCCTGAGATCCGCGTCGACATCTGCTCTAACTGCCATCCGTTTTTCACAGGCAGCGAGAAGATCGTAGATAGCGCGGGCCGCGTCGAGAAATTTAAGCAAAAATACGGAATGAAATAGTTGCTATATCTCATTCCTACGCCGATAGGAAATCTAAGCGATATCTCGGGCCGCGCGCTTGAGGTATTGCAAAGCTGCGAAATCCTAATCTGCGAGGATACGAGGGTTTCAAAAAAACTTCTAAACTTATTATCCGATAAATTTCAAATTTCATTTAAAATTTCACAGTTTTACTCGCTGCACACGCACAATGAAGCGGAGTTTTTCGCGGGCCTTAATCCGGCGCTTTTACGCGAAAAAGCTTGCGCATACGTAAGCGACGCAGGCATGCCCTGCATCAGCGATCCTGGAATTGCGCTCGTTAAATTTGCGCAGCGAAGCGGCGTAGCTTACGAGGTGCTTAGCGGCGCAAACGCTCTGCTGCTCGCAGCCGCCGCAAGCGGGCTGGTGGAGAAAGAATTTAGCTTTTTGGGTTTTTTGAATAATGACGGCGCGCAGCGCAAAGCTCAGATCCTAAATTTGATGCAAAGCCCCTATCCATGCGTACTATACGAATCCCCGAAGCGCGTGGTAAAGCTAATAGAGCAGATCGCGGGGATCGATGCGCAGCGCAAAATTTTTGCGATTAAGGAAGCCACGAAAAAATTTGAAACCAAATTTTTCGGTAGCGCCGCAGAGGTTCTATCCAGCCTAAACGGCGCAAATTTAAACGGCGAATGGGCGTCGTGATTGACGGCGCAGGCGAGAAAAGCTTTGAAAAAATCACGCAGGAAGATATTCTCTCGCTTGAGATCGCGCCGAAAATAAAAGCGAAACTGCTCTCAAAAATCAGCGGCGAACCCGCCAAAGAAATATATAAAAATTTGATACGCTAAGTCATATTTTAACCGTTTTTCGCTAAAATCCCAAAATGATTATTTACGGCAAGCAGCTGTTTTTGCACCTTTTAAATCGGCATCCGCAGAAATTTATCCGCATCATCCTTGCAAAGGAGTGCGAGAAAGAAATTTTTAAAAAGATCGCCGCGACCGGCGTAAAGATTGAGCGCGCCGATGCGAAAAAAGCTCAAGCCCTCGCTCGTGGCGGCAACCATCAAGGCTTCTTGGCCGAGGTGGAGGAGTTTAGCTTCGGCGATCTGGCTAGCGTCAAAGACGATAAATTCGTGCCGATCCTTTATGGGCTTACCGATGTCGGAAACATCGGCGCGATAATGCGCAGCGCCTATGCTTTGGGCGCGGACAGCGTGATCGTCGTCGCAAATAATCTAAATATGGCGGGCGTAGTGCGCGCAAGCTCGGGCGCGGCGTATGAGCTAAACGTCGTTAAGGCCGCAGACGGGCTTAGCGTGATAAACGAGCTTAAACAAAGCGGCTTTGAAATTTACGCCGCGAGTGCTGGCGGGACGAGCTTTAAGGAGTTAGAGCTCGGCGCGAAAAACGCACTCGTAATGGGGAACGAAGAAGAGGGGATACCTGCTAGGGCGCTTAAAAAATGCGACTGCGCGGTATCGATAAAGATGCGCGAAGGCTGGGACTCGCTTAACGTAAGCGCGGCATTTGCGATACTATGCGATGGAATTTTAAATGGAAGAAATAGAAGAGAAGTTAAATAATACGGACGAGCAGACGGAACAAACCGAGAAGCTGGAGCAAACACAGCAGCCAAAAAATAGCGATCTGGATAAATTAAAATCTATGGATCTGATCGAGATAGCGCGCACGACGCGCATCGATGCGCAAAATTTAGAATACATCATCAACAAAGACTTCGAAAAACTTGCAAATTTTAACGTGAAGGGCTATATTAAAATTTTAGAGCGCGAGTTCGGGCTGGATCTGTCGGACTGGCTTAGCGAGTTTGAGAGCGCTAAAGCGAGCTTTGCGCCCGTTAAAAAGGCCAAAATCGAGCAGGTCTATGGTCAAAGGGTCAGCCCTAACAAAAGCGGCAGCGGTTGGCTTTTATGGCTGCTTGCGATGGTATTAATCATAGGCGCGATCTTTTATTTCGGACTTTATAAAAGCTTCGGTGAATTTTTGGGCTCGCTTTTATGGGAGCAAAACAAAACCACCTACTCGGACGCTCCAATCGTAAATAACACTCAAAAAAAGCTTGAAAATATCGGTATCGACGTCGTTTCGCACAACGCTACAGATGAAAAATTCGCACTAAAGTCAGATGCCAATGCAGCCGCTGCTGCGGATAAAAATTTAAGCTCGCTTAATGCGCTGGATCGCTCTATCAGAATCGAGCGTGCGAGCATTAAGACTGAGGAAAATTCTACCGACGGAAACGCTACTCAAAGCGCGCCCGCACCCAGCAAAGATATCGTGCTTAGCCCGCGCGGTAAGATGTGGATCGGCATCATCGATCTAAAAAGCGGCAAGAAGCGCGAGATGGTCATAAATACCCCTTACGTCGTCGCTTCGCAAGGAGATGAGGAGCTGCTAATCTCTACCGGTCATGGGATGTTTGAGCTCGGCAAAGCCGATGGCAACGTAACTTTCAGCGAAAGAAACACTCAAAAATTCCACGTCAAAGATGGTAATATCACTAAAATTTCAGCAGATGAGTTTCTGCGCCTAAACAAGGGCAAGAAGTGGTAAAGCTCTCGCTCGTAGGGCTTTTGCCGCCACCGAGAGTAAAATTTTGGCTTTCTGCGGCGAGTGCGACCTAAATTAAACCTAGGAGCGTAAATTTAAAGAGTTTTAAAATGCGCTGCCTTGGATAAAATTTCAAGTGGTGTATATAAAATTTTAAGCGGTGCGGGCGCCTGTGGTAGAGTGCTAAATTTAATAGGCGTCGTCCAGGCGCCTTGCAAAACGGAGGTCTCGATCGTTTCGATCGGACGTAAATTTAAACAGCGTCGCAAAGGGTCGTGATGCTCTAAATTTAAACAATCAATGCCCCCGCGGTTTTAAAATTTTAGCGAGGCAAAGGTTTAAACCGCCCAAGTGTTGCAAAAGCGCCGCCGCATCACTGATAGGGCTTGAAATTTTGTCTCCGTGCGGTACGAGCAGATCCCGAGCTTAAGGCGCAAAATTTTAAATAGAGCTTGAAAATTACTTTAAGATAAGAGGTTTGAGATGTTTGACGAAATCCGTTTTTCAAAAATCGAGCGTTTGCCCAATTACGTTTTTGCCGAGGTCAATGCCATAAAAATGGCGGCGCGCAGAGCTGGCGAGGATATAATCGATTTTTCGATGGGCAATCCCGACGGCAGGACGCCGCAGCATATAATCGACAAGCTTTGCGAAAGCGCGCAAAAGGACAAAACGCACGGCTACTCCGTAAGTCAGGGCATCTACAAGCTACGACTTGCGTGCGCGAATTGGTACAAGCGCAAATACGGCGTGATCTTGGATCCGGAAAACGAGATCGTCGCGGTGATGGGCTCCAAAGAGGGCTTCGTGCATCTAACAAGCGCGATCGTAAATCCGGGCGATGTCGCAGTGGTGCCCGATCCTGCGTATCCGATACATACTCAAGCTTTTATCATCGCGGGCGGCAACGTCGTTAAAATCCCGCTTGCCTATGATGAAAATTTAAATTTTAATGAGAA
>CAUUQJ010000058.1:0-6905 GCA_963547085.1 uncultured Campylobacter sp.
CGCCGTTTCGGGATAATTTCGGAATTTCGCTGATGCACGCGAGGCTATTTTGCGGACTCCCGCTCTGGCTTGCAAAAAGGGCGTTAAAGAGCGCCTGCGATAAATTTAAAAAGCACGGCTTGCGGGAGGCTTCACGGCAGAGCGCGAATGAAATTTTGCAAGGGCTAGCGGGGCAAAACCTTTGCAGCGACGCGCGGCGCGATAGTCGTAAAGGTACGAAAGAGGAGATGGGCAGCGACGCAGACGAAAAAGCTGGTACCGAAAAATGCGGCGACAAGGCCGCAGTACAAAGCTCACAGGCGGAAAATTCAGCGCAAAGCTCGCTCGTAAAAGCCTCGCAGCAGAGCGTCGCCGCAAAGGACGGGCGCGATGGCTAAACACTGGAGCGAAAACAACGAAAAGGCGGGCGCGGCGCTTTTAAATTTAGCCCGCTTCATCACACTTCACACGCCTGATTTTTGCATGCGAGGCACCGCGCTTTGCATCTCGGCGATCTATTTTGCGCTGCTTAAAAACGAACGGCGCGCGATCAGGGAGTTTTTGCGGCGCGCGCTTGATCGCGAGCCAAAAGTGCGCGAAATTTACGCGAATTTTTATAAATTTTCCCTCAGTCTGTGCGAAAAAATCGCAGTTTGGAACGGTAAGATCGCGCTGGATCAAATACGGGTGCAAAGCGGCATGAAGGAGCTTTTAAGCGACGGAACGGGCAAAATTTTAATCACTTCGCACTTCGGCAACACCGAGATCGCGCGCGCCCTTTCGGCAAGCACGGCGGGGATAAAAATCAACGTGCTGATCTTTCGCAAACACAGCGAAAATTTTATGAAATTTATCGAAAAGATGGGCGGCGGCGTGAAAATTCTCTACGTCGGCGAGCTCGGCATCGGCGAGATGCTGCAAATCAAAGAGCTACTGCAAAATGGCGAGCACATCGCGATAATGGGCGATCGCATGCCCGTGGGCTCGGATAAATTTCAAAGCGAGGATTTTTTAGGGCGCAGCGCAAATTTCCCGATCGGCGGCTATCTGCTCGCTAAAATTTTGGGCGCGCCACTATTTAGCCTATGGTGCTACGAAGGGCGCGACGGCCATGAGCTTCGACTGCAGCCGCTACCTGCACCGCTAAAGAGCCGCGATAAGGCGCGATCGGTCGCGCCACCGCTTAAATGCTACGTGCGGCAGCTCGAGCTTTACGCCAAAGAATTTCCTTCTCAATGGTATAATTTCTTTGATTTTTGGGCGCAAGGAAAAGACGCAAGCGATGTAAAGCGCGACGGCGCGCAAAATTTCGGCGAGACGGGTTTAAACGTTGCGTCAAATTTAAATGACGCAGCGGATTTAAATGACACAACGAGTTCAAATACGACGCCAAATTTGAAAAGTGCGGCGAGTTCGGATACTGCGCTAAATTTAGATAATTCAAATTTAGCCGCCGCAAAATCCGCCTCGCAAGACGAAAAATTTCATAGCGGAGAGAGGAATGAAAGAGTATAAATTTCGCGCCAGATTTTACGACGCCGATCCGATGGGCGTGATGTGGCACGGCAACTACGTAAAGCTCTGCGAGGACGCTAGATGCGAGTTTTGGCGCGACGCGGGCTACACATATATGCAGATGAGAGATGATGGATTTATATATCCCATTATCAAAATGGAGTTTAAATTTATCGCGCCGATACTTTTTGACGACGAGGTTGCGGTGAGCATCGAGCTGCTCGAGTGCGACACGATCATAAAATTCTCCTACCGCATCAAAAGCCTATCGGGCGCGCTCTTAGCTAAGGCAACCACATCACAAGCCGCGGTGGAGCTTGATTCCAAAAGGACGCTGTATGAGATACCGCCGCAGTTAAGGGCGTGCGCGGATAAAATTTTAGCAAAGGAAAATTCCGCGGATAAAATTTCAACGGCAGATAAAATTTCATCGGCAAGCAAAGCCGCGCCCGAGCAAGAGCGCTCTCAAAATGCCGCGGCAAATGAAATTTTGCCTAGCGATAACGAGCAGTGAAATTTAGCGAGCATAAAATTTAAAGGACTACGATGAAAATTTTAGCTTTATTTTTGGCGATTTTGGGGCTTGCGAGCGCGCTTGAAGTAAGCGATCTGGCGCTTAAGACCGATAATATCGGCGGCAAATTTAGCGAAACGCTCAGCATTGAGGGCTTTGCCGAGCCCGTGCGAAGCAGCGGCGAGTTTAGGATCAAAGGCGGCGAGCTGTTTTGGACGACGCTAGAGCCGGTGCGAAGCGAGCTAAAAATCGGCGCAGACGGCGTTTTTGAGCGTAGCGGCGCGGCGTGGATCAAAAGCGCCGATTCGCTTTTTGATAAGGACACCTTTTTGGCGATCTCGCGCCTGGACGTAGCGCGGCTTAGCAAAAATTTCTCGATCGCGCTAAGCGGCAGCAAAGATGCGTGGCGCGCCGAGCTAAGCCCTAAGGGGATGCTGCAAAATATCTTTAAAAATATCGTGATCGAGGGCGGCGCCTACGTCAGGGTGCTGCGGATCAATAGCGCTAACGGTGACGTGAGCGAAAACGTATTTTCGAGCGTCGTGAGCTTAGATGAGTAAGAGCGCGATCCTAGCGGCATTCAGCGCGGCATTCATCGCGCTTTGCGCCTTTATAGCGTTAAATTTAAACCGCGTAAATTCCGATTTTTACGAGCTAAGCGGCATTGAAATTTCGGGCGAGCAGAAACAGAGCGTCGAGGATTTCAACCGCGAGATCGCGCGACAAATCATCGTCGCAAGCGCGGAGAGAGCGAACTTTGACGCGTTCATTGCAGATATGCAAAAAAGCGGGCTTTTTGAGAGCATAATTTACGAAGTCAAGGACGCGAGCATGTATCAGAGCGAGCTTGCGCGCTTTGCGCCCGCGATGCTCGATGATGCGAGCGTGGAGCTTTTAAAAAACGATCCGCAGGCCTTTTTCGAGCGTAGCGCGCGTGAGCTTTATTCAAAATTTCGTCCGCTTAGCCTCTCGCAGGACTTTTTCTCGCTCAGCCTTCACTCGCGCCTCGGCACTCGCGGCGCTATCAAGCTCGATCCCGCGCAGAACCGCTTCATCGCGGCCATTGACGGCGCGCCGTACTACTTCGCTACGGCTAAATTGGCTCCGAAAGCAAACGACGACGCGCTTAGCGCTCTGGTGCGCGAGGCGCAAAAGAGCGAAATTTTAATCTCGGGCACCGCCCTTTTTAGCGCATTGGGCAAAAGCGCAGGCGTGCGCGAAAGCTCCGTCGCGGGCGCCGTTTCTCTTAGCCTGTGCGCAGCGCTGCTGCTGGCGGCATTTTCGCGCGCACGGATCTTCTGCCTGCTGCTGCCCGCGCTTTTCGGGCTTGCCTGCGGCGTAGCGGCTACGATGGCGATCCGCGGCTCGATCCACATCCTAAGTGCCGTAGTTTCGACGAGCCTAATCGGGCTGATGCTGGATTACGCGGTGCACTGGCTGGGCGCAAACATCTCGCGCCGCATCGAAGCTTGCTCGATAAAAAGCATGCGAAACATCCTGCTTCTAGGGTTTTTCATCACCGCGGGAGGCTACTTCGTATTTTTATTCAGCCCATTTTTTCTGCTCAAAGAGATCGCGATCTTTGCTATAGCCGCTCTTGCGGGGGCGTTTTGCTTTAGCTATTTTGCCCTGCCGATTCTTCTTGAAGGGGTAGAATTTCGCCCCGTCCAGGTCTTTGCAAAAGCTCTTGAGCTCTACACAAAGGCGCTTTGCAAGATAAGATTAAGCTTTAAAGCGCTCGCCATCATTTGCGCGGCGTTGCTTGCATTTTTGTATTTTAAAATGGAGCTTAAGGACGATGTCAGCGAATACGCGAGCTTGGATAAAAACCTAATCGCGATGAGCGCCAAACTCGCAAGCATCGGCGGCTCCAGCTTCGATCTGATCGTGGGCAACAACGCGAGCGCGGTAGCCAAAGAGGTCGTAGCGCGCGGTCTTGCGGACTCATACGCGGGTGCGCCGATTTTGGATCCCGCTACGCAGAGCTTTATCAAGCAAGCCTTTGCAAACTATGATAGAAGTGCGTTTTTGCGTCTCGGGCTTAGTCGCGAGCTCGTGGACGCGAACTTTGCCAAGATCGCGGATGCGTCTATTTTAAGCTACGAGCAAGCTAGAAGCTCCGTTCTCTTTGCCGCGATGCCGAGCATCGATCCGCATATCGCTTTTTTGCGTGGCGTGCGCGATAAAGCGACCGTAAGCGAGCTTGCCGCGCAGATGGGCGCGCTGCATCTAAATATGCGAAGCGCCATAAGCGAGGCGTTTTCGCAGATCAAAATCAACGCCCTGTATCTAAAATGCGCCGCGTACGCCCTTGCGTTCGCGCTATTGTGGGCGTTTTTCGGCGCGCGGACGGCGTGGCTGATTGTCATCTGCGTTTTTGCGACAAATTTAGCCGTGCTTGCCCTGCTTAGCGCATTCGGCGTGAGCGTAAATATTTTTGCGATCTTTGCGCTGATCCTCTCAGGCGCCGTGGGGATCGATTATATGATCTTTGCAAACAACGATAAGATGGTGCTTAGCGATAAAATTTTCGGCATTACGCTCGCGTCTCTTACCAGCATAATCTCTTTTTTTACGCTCGCTTTCAGCTCCACCAAGGCCGTGGCGCTGTTTGGGCTCTGCGTCAGCCTCAACATCGCGCTAGCGGCGATCTTGGCGCAAGTTTTGGCGGCGAGCAAGAAAAACTAATTGGGCGGAGAGCCAAGGAGCCGAAAGTATTAAAAGAGCCTCTTTACCCCGCTTGCAGATAAAATTTATAAAAGAGCACGCCGTAAATTTACGCAGCCGCCACGACTGAAAATTTTAATCCAACTTGCTGTAAAATGAAATTTAGCGCGTCACGGCGCGAGATCAAATTTAACCGATTGAGGCGCGAGATAAATTTAAGATGAAATTTCGGCCAAGCAAGTTACGAAGTGAAATTTAAAGAGCAAGATTGCGGGATAAATTTTAAAAGCCGATCTTTGGCGTAGCACCTTGCGGTCATTAAATTTAAACCCTTGCGGCGCGTTATTAAATTTAAACTCATGCCGCCCGCAAGCTACCCGCGCAGCAAATTTAAATCTACTCCGCGACATCCTTTGCGGATCGTATTACAAGACACACGGATTATCGCTGTAAATTTAGCTCACGCGCTCCGCACCTACGCACTATTTGAACGGCAAAATTTAATCGTTTTCGTGCCTGCGCCGTACGCCTACGATATTTTCGGTGGCGGCGGAGCGAGCCCGACGTGTTCGCATTACGACGGCACCGTTATCCTTTGTGCGCTATGCACCGATCCGCCCTACGCGTCGCTTTTGCCCGCTTTTATCATCTTTATAAATTCCTTTGCGAGCTTGGAGGGTTTTTTATACACGACCGAAAACGACACGTCCAAAAGCGGCTCATCCGCGACATCAAAAAGTGTTATGTAGTCCTTCTGCGTCTCAAAAATGTACCGCGCGAAGCTGAAGCTGACGCAAAGCCCCGCCGCGACCATCGCGTTAGCCACATACAGATAGGAGGTGTCGCAGAAAATTTGAGGCGTAAAGCCCGCATTTTCAAAGATTTTTTTAAAGTTCGATTCGCTTTTTAAAATTTTACTGCTGATTGCAAATTTATCGGATTTGAACTCGCTAAGTGCGATCTTAGGGTATTTCTCGGTAGAATTTATACTCGCTTGTGAAACGGCGGGATGGGAGGAGCAGACGCTTAGAAGCAGCCTGCGCTTTTTTATAAACTCGCACTCAAGCCCCTCCGCGAAAAGCTCGCCGAAGTGCGCGGCATAGACGATATCAAGCTCGCCGCTTTTTAGCATCTCGATGAGCGCAGGCTCGGAGTGAGCGTGCACGACCCTGATGTCGGCTTTGGAAAACCTACTGTAAAACATCGCGATGATCTTTTCGATAAATTTAAAGCTGGTCGAGGTCGCGCCGATTACGAGCTTGCCCGTCTTGATCGACGAAAGCCCGCGGATTTCGTTATTTAGCTCCTTATTGAGCCTAAGCATATTTTTCGCTCTGGCGATGTAAATTTCGCCCGCATAGGTAAGCTCAAGGCCGTTTTTCCTATCGAAAATTTCGATCCCGAGCTCCTTTTCTAAAAGCATAATGCTCTTTGAAAGCGATGGCTGGGCAATTCCAAGCTCGCTCGCCGCTTTTGTAAAGCTTTTAAGCTCCGAAATTTTTACCGCAAATTCCATATGTCGTAAGCTCATTTTTTGCCCCTTCGGTTGAAATTTAATAGCCTCTAGCTATTAAATTATATACCAAATAACATTTGACTTACATAAAGATTTAATATAAAATTACGACATTAATCTTTAAGGTTAAAAAATCTCTAAGTAAAGGGGCAAATATGCAGAGACGCGACATACTGAAAATGGGTATGGTAGGAGCCGGTGCACTCGCACTCGGCGCGGTAAATGCGCAAGCAAGCGCGGTGGACGCAAAGGACGTTAAATTTGACGAGGAGTGGGATGTAATCATCATCGGCAGCGGTTTTGCAGGGCTTGCGGCGGGCTTAAAAGCGGCGCAAAAGGGCAATAAAGTGCTAATCCTCGAAAAGATGGGCCGTATCGGCGGAAACTCCGTCATCAACGGCGGCGGTATGAGCGTGCCGATGAACCCAGTACAGGAAAAAACGGGCATCAAAGACAGCAAAGAGCTATTTATGAACGACTGCCTAAAAGCAGGTCTTGGCATCAACCACCCCGAGCTTTTAAGCACCCTAGCCGATCGTGGCTTGGATGCGTTTAAATTCCTCGTAGATAACGGCGTGCAATTTAAGATGGATCACTGCGCGCACTTCGGCGGACACAGCGTCGCGCGCTCGATGCTAACGACGAATGATAGCGGCTCTGGCTACATCCAGCCGATGCTTGAAAAATTTGAAGCGCTAAAAGATAAGGGCTGCG
>CAUUQJ010000059.1:0-6860 GCA_963547085.1 uncultured Campylobacter sp.
AATGCGCGGTCTTCTCGCGCGCTGCGGCTTGCGCGATCTGCTCCAAATGCTCGCCAGCTTGCACGCTAAGTAGCGCTGCAAAATCGTGCAGACTTCTGTTCTTCGCGCCGATCGCCCTTTGCACATCCGCCTCGCTCGCCTCCTCGCAAAAGCCCTCGCGCAGAGCAAGCGTGCTCTGCATCATCTCGCTTCCGATATCCTCCATGCCCGCTAGATAGCCGGTTTTCATCATCTTTAAAATTTTCCTTTTAAATTTTCATTTAAATTCTATGCGACACATTTGCGCGTGCAAATTTACGCGCCGCAAAGTTTATTTTCGTTTGGTTTAGAAGCGCATTTTAGCAGGATTTCGGTAAAAAATTTTAAAACGGAGCGCCCCGTTCGCATTTTAAATTTTAGTGATTATTAAAAGAGGAAAGAATATACTTTCGTAAAATTTTAAGGAGAAGTAATGAAAAAAATCATCTTAGGTTTAGCCCTGTTGGGCTCTTTGGCTTTTGGCATAACTTTTAGCAAAGAGCAAGTTAAACAATTTGAGCAAAATTGCGAAGCAGGTGATTTTGAGGCTTGCAGTTACGCCGGCGCTCTTTATAAAAATCCGACCTTGTTCGGGGGAAACGCATCCGATAGGGATTATAAAAAAGCACTTTACTACTTTAAAAAGGCTTGCGACGGAAACGATTATGTAGCCTGCTCGGATTTGGGAGCAATGTATCATGGTGGCAAAGGGGTGAAAAAAGATTATAAAAAGGCTGTCGAACTATTCGATAAAGCTTGCGACGGCGGATATGCAGACGGCTGCAACAATTTAGGTTATATGTATGCAAATGGTAAAGGGATTAAAATGGATATGACGCGGGCTGTGGGATATGCCAGAAGAGCCTGCGATGCGGGAAGTTGGATGGCGTGCGGGAATTTTGCTTCAGTTCTTGAAGCAGGTGGCGACAGAGCAAGGGCGACACAATACTATCAAAAGGCCTGCGAAATGGGCAAAAAACACCCAGGGTTATTCGGCTACGATAAAGACTCTTTACGAGAATACTGCGATAAATACGACATGCTAAAATAGCCCGCCGATCAATCGGGTTTCTCTCGATCGGGCTGCTTTCAGCCCGATAAAATTTAAAATTCCACCGCCTTGCACGCTAAATTTAATGCACCCACTTCGCCCGAAAGGCGCGGGTGTGCGAATCGCGCCGCAAATTTACTCGCGCGCTAAACGCGCCAAAGCTACGATGAGCTTGCGCTATAATAAATTTCGTCTGCGTAAAATTTAAAATTCTTCGCTAATTGCGGTGGCGCTTTTGCGCCAAGAGCGGGCGCGATTTCAAGCTCGCGAGCTCTACGTTACCGCCTTTCGTGCAAAACGGCGCGCTGCGTATCTTGCGACGACGCGCTACATTGAAAGCGGGATTTGTAAAATCTACGCGCTACTCGTAGCGATATCGCAAGCCACGCAGCACGCTCTACATGCCTTTTGTACGCAAATTTGCACGACGTGAAATTTTAAAATTCCACGCCGTACCTATCGGCTGCTACGCCGAGCTTGTGCGATATGTATCTATACAACCCAAGAAAGGCAAATTCAGCGCAAAAAACACGGCTCGCGCAACCAAGCCGCGTTTAAAATTTTAACAGCTACCTTAAAAATCCCGTTAGCGGCGAGCTTGCGCAGGCTGTTTTACAAACGGCGCCGAGTCCCGCCAGATAGGCATCGCGCCCCGCCTGTACGCCGAGCGCAAACGCCCGCGCCATCAGCGCCAGATCCCCGCTCGTGGCGATCGCCGTATTTACCATCACCGCAGCGCAGCCCATCTGCATCGCCTCGCAGGCCTCACTAGGCGCGCCGAGCCCCGCATCTACGATGATCGGCACGTCGATTTCGCCAAGCAAAATTTCGATCATTCCGCGCATCATCAGCCCGCGGTTGGAGCCGATCGGCGCGGCCAGAGGCATCACGGCGGCGGCCCCTGCGCTTACCAGATCGCGCGCGACGCATAGATCGGCGTGCATGTAGGCAAGCGGCACGAAGCCCTCGCGCGCCAGGGCCTCGCAGGCCTTGATCGTCTCGGCGTTGTCGGGCAGAAGGTATTTGCTGTCACCTATAATCTCGATCTTTACGAAGTCGCCGCAGCCCAGCTCGCGCGCGAGCCGTGCGATCCGCAGCGCCTCTTCGGCGTTTCGCGCGCCGCTGGTGTTTGGCAGCAGCGTGACGCCGCGAGGGATGAAATCCAAGATATTGCGGCTCTTGCTTTCGTTTACGCGGCGCAGCGCAAGCGTGACGATCTCGCAGCCCGCGTGCCGCACGCAGGCGTCGATCATCGCGTGATCGAACTTGCCAGAGCCCATTATCAGGCGCGAGCTAAACTCCCTGCCGCCCAAGATCAGTTTATCGTCCATTCTATCCTCTTTAGTTTAAATTTTGTTTTCACATACGGCGCAAATAGCGCAATATCAGTGCTTGCGCGGCGCATTATACACAGCGCGAAATTGCAGCACAGATTGCGCGCCTTGCTTCTGTCGCTATTTTAACGCGCTGCACGATGCCGTGTCCAAGCTTTAAAATTTCTCGTCAAATTTTATGTCGCAGACAGACGGCACAAAATTTCAAAGCGCTGTTTAAAATTTTGCGGCGGAGCGCAGTTTTAAATTTATGCGGCGCGCAGTAAATTTCACGCCGCTTCTAAACGCGCTGTATGCCGCCGAAATGCTCGCCTGCTTCTCAAAACAATCGCGCGAGGCTTAAATTTAGCGGCAATACACAAAGGCGCGTAAATTTAGAAATGCAGGCGCGCGATGAACAGCCAGGCCTAGCCCTCCTCGCCCAAAATCAGCCTAAGCGCGACATTTGCCTGATGTGCGGCGCAGATAGCCACGCGCGGAGCTAGCAGCCCCATGCCCTGAGCCGCAGCGCTTTTGCGGTCTCCGCAGACGAAGACGTTTTTGCCGAGCCGCGTCGTGCGGATCTCGTTGGCGTCGCCGCTGCCCGCCATACCGCTAGCACAGATCAAAAAGCGATCCGTATCGCCGAGTGCATCGAAAATCATCGCTTTCGCCGCCGCGTCGTCGAAGCACTCGCAAATTATACGCTCGTTTTTTAAAATTTCGGCTACGTTTTGCGCGGTAAGTCGCTCGTTTAAGGTTTGCACGCGCACGAACGGGTTTATGCGCGCGATTTTTTCGCCCAGAGCGTCCGTTTTGGGCTTGTAAAGATCGCCGATCTCGTACTGCTGGCGGTTCAGGTTGGTCGGCTCGACGACGTCGAAGTCGATCAAAAAGAGCTCGCCTACGCCCGCACGCGCAAGCAGGATCGCGACGTTGGAGCCGAGCCCGCCGAGCCCGCAGATCGCCACGCGCGAGCCTTGCAGCGCGGCGTTTACGGCGGGGGCATTGCGAGCAAACATCAGCTCACGAAGCTCTTGCGGCGCCAGCTCCGCACCGCACGCAAGCAAAAAGAGCTCATCGCCCGCCTTCAGCTCGCAGTTTTGCGCGCTCGCATAGCCATTTATCACAGCGATCTCGCCGCTAAATTTAACCTCGCGCTTAAGCCCCTCAAGATCACTCGCGGCCGTTTCGTAAGCTTTGCCATTTAATTTTATCAGCATTTTAATCCTAAATTTTATCTTTTTGCCGTCTAAATTTATCGCGTAAATTTGGATTTACGCGCGGCGCCTTGCATCTACGAGAACATAGCGTGCATTTATGCGGTATTGCGGCGCGATCGCGGTAGAGTTCTACGCAGCTAAGACACGCTGCGCAAACGCTTGGCGCGAGTTGCGATGCACGCGGGGCGTACCGAGCGCATCGCACGCGATTTTAATCCGCAAATTTTATCCTGCTTTTACACGTAATGTTTCGGCCACCTGCGCGCATTGCATTCGGCTAATACGGCGGTGCGTCGTAGAAGTCCGTACGGCGGCGAGACGCAAGCCAAATCCGCCAAATTTAGCGCATTAATCCCCGCCTGTCGGTAAATTTAAAGTCGCAAAGCGCTAAAATGATCCGCCGAATTTAAAGCTGCTAAAATGCCTGAATAAACCCGCGCTGCGCTAAATTTAAAATTTCAAGCCCAACTGACGAAAAAACGGGCCACAGCATACGCCTCAGCGTGCATAGCGACAGAGATCTCGGGATAAATTTTAAAACCGCGCGCGCAAATCCCGCAACTTAAGCGTAAATTTTAATGCCCCACACTAAAACCTACGGCGCCGACGCAGTTTTAAAGCCCACATCTGCCGCGGCGGCTGGCGACGCAAATTAACGCCCGCCGCAATAAAATTTAAACTCTATCGCCGCGGAGAGAATTTTAAAACTCCTACGTTAGGCCGCCCGCGGCTTAGTTCGCTTACAAAATTTAAAGCTCGCCGCAGGCACCAGGCTACCGCGGCTTTCTCATAAATCTAAAAACTCAAACGCGCTATGTCTTCGCACCGCCGTATCGCTTAAAATTTTAACTATGCGCGTGCAAATTTTTAAGTCCCAGCCGCTGTGTCGCTAAGCCGATTAAAATTTAGCGGCCTTCGCGCGGATTTAAACCTCGGCTGCGTAATTTTTAACATAATTCAAAGTCCGATCTCAGCCGCCGCCTACGAACTCGACGATCTCATATTTTTTGCCGCTTGAGATCTGCGTGCGCTCCCACGCCTCTTTTTTCAAAATTTCGCCGTCGCGCTCGAGCGCTACTAGGCGCAGATCGTGTCCGCGCAGGCGCAAAAACTCGCTCACGCTCATATCCTGCGCCAGCTGCAGCGGCTCGCCGTTTACGCAGATCTCAATCATCGCTCGCCCCCAAGCTCTCGCGATACTCCTCGTAAGTGCCCCTAAAATCGACGATTTCGCCATCTCCTTTGAGGTGCAAAATTCTATTTGCAAATGCGTCGATGAGCTCGCGGTCGTGGTTCACGCAGATCGCGCAGCCCGCGAAGTTATACAGCGCTTCGCCGAGCGCGATGATCGCCTCAAGATCGAGGTGGTTGTTGGGCTCATCTAACACCAGCAGGTTCGGGCGTTGCAGCATTAGCTTACTTAGCATCACGCGGTGTTTCTCGCCGCCGCTTAGGCTGCCCACGCTTTTCTCCTGCTCCGCGCCGCTAAAAAGCATGCGCCCAAGGCATTTGCGAATTTCATCCAGATCCCTATTCTGCGGGCTCTGCAAATATTCGTAGAGCTTGAGCTCGCCTGAAATTTTATTATTCGTATCCTGCGCGAAATACCCGGGCTCGATCGTGGCGCCCATGTGAACCTTGCCGCGCTGCGGCGCGAGCTCGCCCATGATGATCTTGCAAAGCGTGCTTTTACCCACGCCGTTTCGCCCGATGATGCCGATTTTATCGCCGTGAGTGAGCTTGAGATTGAAATTTTTTAAAATTTCAATCTCGCCGAAGCTCATATCTACGCCGCTTAACTCTAAAATTTCATTACCGATCTCGCGGGCGGGCTTGAATAAAATGCTAGGCTCTCTGCGCGAAGAGGTCGCAAGCTCGCTAAGATCGAGCTTATCGAGCTGTTTTTGGCGGCTCGTGGCCTGCTTCGCTTTGCTTGCGTTGGCGCTGAAGCGAGCGATAAATTTTTCAAGCTCAGCCTTCTCTTTGAGCTTTTTCTCGCGCTCGAACTGCGCCTGTTTGGCGATTAGATTGGACGCGATGAACCAGTCGTCGTAATTGCCGCTAAATTCGCGCACACGCCTAAAATCAACGTCGAGGATGTCCGTGCAGACGCGGTTTAAAAAGTGGCGGTCGTGGCTGATGACTACGAGCGTGCCCGTGTGGCGATTTAGCTCAAACTCGAGCCACGAAATGGCGTCGATATCGAGGTTGTTCGTAGGCTCATCCAAAAACAGCACGTCGGGGCGCGGGAAGAGCACCTGCGCGAGAAGGACCTTAAATTTATCGCTCGTCTCGATCTCGCTCATCTTTTTATCAAAATCGTTCAGCCCCAGCGAGCTTAAAATTTTCTCGATCCGCGTTTCGTACTCGTAGGCGGGATCCTCCTCGGCGCAGATCATCTCAAGCTCGCCTAGGCGCTCGTTTATCTCGTCGTTAAACTCGCCCGCTTCGTAAAGCTGCGTCTTTTCGCGCACGGCGTCATAGAGGCGCTTGTTGCCGTAAAGTACGGCGTCTTTGACGCTGAAACTTTCAAAGGCGAATTGATCCTGCCCCAAAACGCCGATTTTAAGCCCGCTTTGTATTAAAATTTCGCCGCTGCTTGCTTCGATTTGCCCGCTTAAAATTTTAAGCAGCGTCGATTTGCCCGCGCCGTTTGCGCCGATGAGGCCGTAGCGCCTGCCCTTATCAAGGCTTAAATTTACGTTTTCAAAAAGCAGCTGTTTGCCGAAGCGCATCGTTAGATCTTTGATTTCAACCATATTTTTCCTTTTAAATTTCTCTTTGCATTGCCTTGCGCGCGGGCTTCTGCCGGGTTTTGCGCGCAAATTTCATCTCACGGTTTATTGCGGCATTTTGCGCCGCTCGGAGCCGCGATAAATTTCTCCTATTGTAGCTTAAAATTCTGAAATTTCGCCGAAGGCGCGCGGGTGGGCACGATTAAATTTAGACCGCCAAAGCTAGAGCAATTTAAATTTTAGCCGCTGTAATCGCTGTCGCGAGTGATGATGAGCGTGTAGTTCGGATACGCGGCGCGCACCTGCTTGCAGACCGCGCGAAACGTCGCCTCCATATCGGGCGCTGCGAAATCGACGATAACGTCGAAGCTGATCGTGCGCCTCGGCTCGTCGAGATAAAATCCATGTATCTGCGAAACGAACTCGTGCGAAAGCGCCATCTGCTTGATATGCTCGTAGATCTCGGCGGCGCGCGGATCGTTTTTATTAAACGCGTAAATTCCTACGGTGTCTAGGATGA
>CAUUQJ010000060.1:0-6782 GCA_963547085.1 uncultured Campylobacter sp.
AAAAAGCAAGCCGTAAAGGAGCAGATCAAACTCGAAGAGGAGCGGTTTTTCGCCACTTTGGCAAATGGCATCGAGCTTTTTAACGAGGAGCTTGCGCGCACTAAAGAAATTTTTAGCGGCGAGGTTGCGTTTAAGCTATACGACACCTACGGCTTCCCGCTCGATCTGACCGCCGATATGCTGCGCGAGAAAAATTTGCGCGTGGATGAGGCTAAATTTGACGCGCTTATGAGCGAGCAAAGGCAGATAGCTAAAGCCGCATGGAAGGGCAGTGGCGATAAAAACGTCCGTGGCGATTTCAAGGCACTGCTAGAGAAATTTGGTGAGAATAAATTTAGCGGTTACGAAGAGCTTAGCCGCACGAGCAAGGTTTTAGCGCTACTTAACGAGGATTTTGCGGAAGTGGATGAGCTAAAAGCCGGCGATATTGGCTGGGCGATGTTTGATATCACTCCGTTTTATGCACAAAGCGGCGGTCAGACGGGCGATAGCGGCGAAGTGGAGTCCATAGCCGATGTGTTTGATACGCAGAAATTTTATGGGCTAAATTTATCCCACTTGCGCCTTAATCGTAACCTAAAAATTGGCGATATCGTCGGGCTTAAGGTTTCTGAGGAGCGTGAGCAGATTGCACGCCATCACAGCGCGACACATCTTTTACACGCGGCGCTTCGTGCGGTGCTAGGGGCTCATATTGCTCAAGCAGGAAGCTTGGTTGAAGCAGATCGCTTAAGATTTGACTTCTCGCATCCTAAGGCACTTAGCGACGAGGAGCTGGCTAAAATCGAGGAATTTGTAAATAATGCCGTTTGCAAGGGCTGTGCGGCAAAAACTGAGATTATGGATATAGATGATGCTAAAAACAGCGGCGCGATTGCGCTTTTTGGCGAAAAATACGGCTCAAAGGTGCGCGTCGTGAGCTTCGGAGAGATTAGTAAGGAGCTTTGCGGCGGAATTCACGTGCGCAATTTAAGCGAGATAGGACCGTTCTTTATCGTCAAAGAAGGCGGCGTAAGTGCGGGCGTTAGGCGTATCGAGGCAGTTTGTTCGCGTGCGGCTTTAAATTTAGCACTTCAAAATCGCGCTAAGCTTGCTGAAATTTCTGCGGAGCTAAAAGGGATTGAGCCTCTCCGCGCGATTGAGAAATTAAAAGATGAGATCAGATCGCTAAAAGATCAGATCAAGCATGCAAGCAGTTCCCATGCACTGGCTTTTCTAAATGTCGGTGATATCAAACTTTGCGTAGCCTCAGTCGAAAGCGGTGATATAAAAACTATGATAGATGAGTTTAAAAATAACCACGAAAAGGCGGCGATAATGCTGATGCAAGTAGGCACTGACGGCAAAATTTCAATCGCGGCAGGCGTTAAAAACGCGCCTATTAAAGCGGGCGAGTGGGTTAAGCTAGCGGCGCAAATTCTAGGTGGCGGCGGCGGCGGACGCGATGATTTTGCGACCGCAGGTGGCAAGGACATGCTAAAAATCGAAGAAGCGATCAAAGAGGCGATCTCTTACGCAAAAGGTAAAATTTGAACGAAATCGATACCGGCTTCATCAAAGCCTCGCAAATTTTGCCGCTGATTCACATTTTAAGCGTGATTTTTTTGGTCTGCGCGCAGATCTGCGTATTTTTGATCGCGCGAATTTTTATGAATTTAAGCAGTAAAAACCAAGCGGATGCGAAGGATGTAAAATTTACAGAAATTTTGCGATATATGAAACGCTATGAGCAGTTCTTTGCGCTATTTTTGGTGATCGTTTGCGTAAGTGGATTTTTTCTTGCGGACGGCGGAGGTTTTAAATTTTCAGATCCTATGGTAAAAGGCGCGATTGCCACACTATGGGCTGGCGCCGGCTTTTTACTACTAAATTTTATCTACATGCATTATAAAATTTCATCTTTGAAGCGAGCTTTGGATGCAGGCGATGAGCTTGAGGCGAATGAGCATTTAATCATCGTCGTTAAATATTTCATCCCGTTAAATATCGTAGTTACGCTGATTTGCGTTTATCTAGGCGTGACGGTGGGCGAGTTTTGATGATCTATTTAGCTTCCAGTTCGCCTACTAGAGCGCAAATTCTAAAGGATAACGGCGTAGAATTTACGCAAATTCCTTTTAATTTCGACGAAAGCGGCATTAGTAAGGACGATGCACGCACCTATGCTTACCGCGTTGTCTTGGCTAAGAAAACGCAGTTTTTTAAAATTTATAAAAATTATGATAGAGTGCTGTTTGCCGATAGCTCCGTGCTTGCCGGCGGTAAAATTTTAGGCAAGGCGCGGGATGAAGCGGACGCGTTAAGGATGCTGCGAGCTCAAAGCGGTGCTAGCTGCGCCGTTTATACTGCGATGATTTTTTGCAGTAAGGCGCTAGAGCTTTCGGCGCTTAGCGTCGCAAGCTTTGAATTTGCGGAATTTAATGAAGCGGATTTAAAAGGCTATATCGCTAGCGGCGATTGGCGCGGCAAGGCGGGTGCGATGAGTATCGAAGGCTTTAACGAAAAATATATCAAAAGCTCGCGTGGGTCAAAATTCACGGCGATGGGGCTTGATCTGGAAATTTTAAAGAGGTTTGTATGGTAAGAGTTTTATTTAGTTTTATTACGGTTTGTGCGTTTGCCGCAGGCGGGATTTTTTTGTATTTTTACTCGCAAATCCGCTTGGAATCGGACTCGATCATCGATTATCATCCCGAGCTTACGACTAAAATTTATGATCGCAATGGCAATTTGATAGCCAATGTTTTTAATGAACAAAATAGAATTTACGTAAAATTCGACGAGATCCCAGGCCGCGTGATCGAGGCGCTTGTAGCTATCGAGGATACGGCGTTTTTCGAACACGGCGGCGTGAATGTCGAGGCGATTTTTAGGGCGATTATTAAGGACGTCAAAGCGATGAAATTTGTCGAAGGGGCTTCCACGATTACGCAGCAGATCACGCGAAATTTAGTTCTTTCGAGCGAAAAGAAGCTTGATCGCAAGATCAAAGAAGCGATCCTATCGCTTAAGATAGAAAACGCCCTAAGCAAGGAACAAATTCTAGAGCGTTACTTCAACGAAGTGTATTTTGGACACGGATATTACGGCATCCGCACGGCGGCTTTGGGATATTTCAAAAAAGATTTGCAAGATTTAAGCCTTAAAGAGATCGCGATTTTAGTGGGTTTGCCGAAAGCTCCTAGCAGCTTTGATCCTACTAAGCACCTGGATTTGTCGCTTTCGCGCGCCAATAACGTGATTTATAGGATGCATGAGCTCGGCTGGATAAATAAGACCGAATATGAGCTTGCGATGAACGAGCAGCCTACAATCTACAACGAAACGCTCACGCAAAACGTAGCGCCGTATGCCGTAGATGAGATCATAAAAGAAGCCGAAAAAATTCTACCGGACGTCCGCACGGGCGGATATCGCATAGATACGAGCCTTGATCTAAAGGCGCAAGCGATGGCGCAAGAGGCATTAGTTTTCGGCTACAATGAAATTTTAAAGCGCAACAAAGACGCCAATGCAAGCAACGTAAACGGCGCTATGGTCGTCACGCATCCGCAAAACGGCGAAATTTTAGCCTTAGTAGGCGGCGTGGATTACGCGAAATCAAATTTCAATCGTGCCAGCCAATCCCAGCGCCAAACCGGCTCCAGCTTCAAGCCTTTCGTCTATCAAATCGCCCTTGATATGGGCTACTCGACGATGACTGAGGTGCCCGATATAGCTAGAGAATTCGACGATGGCAGCGATAAAACGTGGAAGCCGAAAAATTACGACAAGACTTACAGCGGCTATATCACGATCAAAGAAGCTTTAACACGCTCACGTAACCTTGCCTCGATCAATCTGATGCAATCTATCGGCGTTGATCGCGCGGTAAAAAAGCTTAGCGAGTTCGGCTTTAAAAACGTCCCGCCTGCCCTGTCAGTGGCTATCGGCAGCTACGGAATTTCGCCGCTTGAATACTCCACTATGTATTCGATGTTCCCGGGGCTTGGGATTACTGCAAAATCAAAATTTATCGTTTCGATTACCGATAAGGACGGCAAAACTCGCTTTATCGAGCCTGAGCGCCGCCGCGTGCTGCGCCCTGAACAGGCATATCTGATGACTACGCTGCTAAAAAATATCGTGCAGCGCGGCACCGGCACTCGCGCACGCGTACAGGGCATCGACATAGCGGGCAAAACAGGCACCTCAAATGATAGCATAGATGCGTGGTTTTGCGGCTTTACGCCGGATTTGCAGATCATCATCTGGTACGGCAACGACGATTATAAACCTATGCGAAAGGTCGAGGGCGGCGGACGTACCGCAGCACCGGTGTTTGCAAAATTTTTAGATGCCTATTTAAAAGAATATCCGCAAACCAAGCGCAACTTCACCGTCCCGGACGGCGTTTTTAGCCGCCAATACAACGGCAAAGACGAGTATTACACTAAAATTTCGCCGCTTCCTAAACCCCGCGAAAGTGACGGCGACGGAGCGCTTTAAATTTGGATGTAGATCTAAATTTAAAGCGCTTTCGAAAGCCCCCGCATTAATCGCTATTGCCTAATTTATCTATCGCCAATGGAGGTTCTAGAAATGCGATCAGGTGTTTTTTAGCAATGATAAGCCTGCTTTAATTTAGGGCTTTCGTATCTTGAAAAAGAAAATTTTAAAGCCCCATAAACCACTCAATAAATCTTGCGCTATCGGGAATTTTTGATAATCGCCTTTGTTTGTACTGACGTATTAAGTTACGCCGTTTGATCACTTGGCCGTTAAGCCGTTTTATCTATCCCGTCGCTTGCCTATCTGATAGCGTTTTTGCGACATTTTGCACATACATTTTACGCAATTAATCCATACCGCTCCAAGCATGTTTAATAAATTATAGCTTAATCAGATAAAATATCTCTTTTTATTGACGAGCCTCAATGCTTATAGAAATTTAAATGGGTAGAATTCTCTCCTAATTTCAGTTAAAGGAGTGAAAATGGCAGAATTTAAGAAGCTCTGGATGACGCTTGTAGCGGTACTCATCGTGGGCTTTAGTTTCTTGGGTTTTTACGGCGGCGAGGTGTATAGGCAGTCTCCGCCGGTGGTAAAATTTACCGATGCTAGCGGCAACGAGCTAATCAGCACCGAGCGCATTTACCGCGGGCAGGAGGCCTGGCAGAGCATCGGCGGTATGCAGGTGGGCTCGATCTGGGGTCACGGCGCGTATCAGGCGCCCGATTGGAGCGCGGATTGGCTGCATAAGGAGCTAGTCGCGTTTATGGATATCAAGGCGCAGGAGCGCTTTGGAGCGAAATTTGACGCTTTGAGCGATGAGCAAAAGGCGCAGATCAAGGCGCTTACCAAGGCCGAGTATCGTACCAACACCGTAAAAGACGGTACCGTTAAGTTAAGCGATGATCGCTTGAAGGCTATGGCTGTCGTAAAAGACGAGTACATGGGCGTTTTCGGAAATGATCCGCGCTTTAAAAAGCTTCGCGAGGATTACGCGATGAAGGAAAACACGCTCGCAAACGAGCAACACCGCGCCGAGCTCGTGGATTTCATCTTTTGGACTGCTTGGGCGGTTTCTACGGATCGTCCGAGCGGAGAGGCGACCTATACCAATAACTGGCCGCACGAGCCGCTAATAGACAATGTTCCTACCACGGAAAACGTCGTTTGGACGATCGCAAGCCTCGTTATTTTGCTTACCGGCATCGGCTTGTTGGTTTGGTTCGGAAATTTCTACGGCAAAAAGGACGAGGATTTCGAGGCTCCTGCGAAGCTAAACGCCGATCCGATCGCCGCTTTAGCGCTTACGCCGTCGCAAAAGGCGCTTGGCAAATATCTTTTCGTAGCGGTTGCATTGTTTGCATTTCAAGCCTTCATCGGCGGCTTTGTTGCGCACTATACGATCGAGGGTCAGTCCTTTTTCGGGCTTGATATTTCGCAGTATATCCCTTACTCGCTAGCTCGCACCTGGCACGTGCAGGCGTCCATTTTCTGGATCGCTACGGGCTTTTTGGCGGCGGGATTGTTTCTAGCTCCGATCATCAACGGCGGCAAGGATCCGAAATTTCAAAAGCTCGGCGTGGACGTGCTTTTCTACGCGCTTCTTTTCTTGGTCGTCGGCAGCTTCGCGGGCGAATACATGGCGATTGCGGGCAAGATGGATCCTAGTAGCAGCTTCTGGATCGGACATCAAGGATACGAGTATTTAGACCTCGGTAGAATTTGGCAGCTGATACTATTTGTGGGCCTTGTAATCTGGATGGTGCTCGTGCTGCGCGGCTTTATCGCGGGCTTTAGAGCCGAGGGTGATAAGAATTTATTAGCGATCTTTACCGCTTCGGTTATCGCCGTGGGGCTTTTTTACGGCGCGGGATTATTTTACGGACAGCGCTCGCCGATCCCTGTGATGGAGTATTGGCGCTGGTGGGTCGTGCACCTTTGGGTCGAGGGATTTTTCGAGGTTTTCGCGACGGCGTCTTTGGCGTTCGTGTTCGCGTCCTTGGGCTTAGTAAGCAAGAAATTTGCCACCTACACCTCGATTGCTAGCGCGTCGATTTTCCTAATCGGCGGAATTCCTGGTACCTTCCACCACCTTTATTTTGCGGGCACCACTACGCCGATAATGGCGGTTGGCGCGAGTTTCTCGGCGCTTGAGGTCGTGCCTTTGGTACTTTTGGGTTCGGAAGCGTTTCATTACTACAAGCTTCAATTCGCGCAGGATTGGGCTAAGCGTTTAAAATGGCCGCTTTACTGCTTTATCGCGGTGGCGTTTTGGAATATGCTGGGCGCGG
>CAUUQJ010000061.1:0-6753 GCA_963547085.1 uncultured Campylobacter sp.
TAAAATTTTGCTTTGTAGAATTTCGGCCCTCATAGTTGCGATGAAGCGCAGCTTATTTTATTTCGTAGGATTTTAGCGGCGCTACGCGCGTCTAATTTATATGGCATGATTCCAAGGCGCTTATTTTGAAATCCTGCGGGTAGAACTTGCGAGACTGCGTTTGCGGGATTTCATAAGAATTTGATGGCAAAGCGTGGACATCTAAAATTTTCGTGCGTCGAGCCCTCATTTGCGTTTTAAATTTTGCCATTGTGGCGGAATTTCGCTCACGTGGCAAGGGCTTGCATGCAAAGCGTCTGTGAAATTTAAGGGTTTGGACGTTAAATTTATTAGTGTGTTTAGTGACGCAACGCCGCATCTGCGCATAAAATTTCGCGCTGCGAGCGATTAAAAAAGTTTTTGGCTTTTTTGCTTCGTATAAATTTCGCACCGCGAGCGTTTAAAAGCCGCAAGAGCTTTAAAAATTTAAATTGGAAAGATTGAATGACATTTTTTTCGCCAGAGTTTGTCCTTGCTTTTTTAGCATTTTTAATCGTTTATTGGACGCTCAAAAATCATATTTTCGCGCAAAAAATCCTGATCCTGCTGGCAAGCTACGGCTTTATGTGCTCCGTAAATCCGCGCTTTGCGCTGGTGCTTGCAGCCTATAGCATCTTCGTATATTTTGCAGGTGTGTGTATCGCGCGCGCTAATCGCGTAGTCGCAAAAGCCATACCGCCCGAAAAGCAGTCCTCGCGCAAGAAAAAGCTATCGCGTAAAGCGGCAGCTAAGCAGATGAGCGCAACAAAACAAGCTGGCATAGTCAAGCAGGTACAAAAAGCTGGGTTAGCGAAGCAGCTCCCACTACCCACTGCGAAGGCGCGTGCGGTGATGCTTGCGGCGGTTGCTGGCGGCTTATTTTTTCTCGCATTTTTTAAATATTATGGCTACGTCAGGGAGTTTTTCAATGCCGCGCTTGCCGCGCTGCACCTAGGTGCCGTCGATAGTGTGGCGTTTCCGCTTGGAATTTCATATTATGTTTTTATGTCGATCACCTATTTCGTCTCGGTCTATAGGCGCGAATGCGGCGAGCAGGGCTTTTTGAGCTTGGCGTGCTTTTTAGCGTTTTTCCCCAGCGTCGTGATGGGTCCTATCGGGCGCGCTAGCGCTGCCAAGGGCGTAGAGCCAGTGCTGCCACAGTTTGATCGCTTCAAGCACTTTGGCAATGCCGATGAAATTTATGTGCTTATAATTTTTGCCTTAGTTAAGATGTTGCTTATTAGCAGCTATTTGGGCGCGTATTATAGCGATGTGATTTCAGGCGTTTACGGCGACGAGCCTGAGTCCTCCGCGGCGCAAATTCTAGCCGCACTGCTGCTTTATGGCGTGGTGCTTTATACGAATTTTAGCGGCTTTATCGATATGGCGCGGGCTCTTGGGCTTGCGATGGGCTTTAAGCTGCCTCAGAATTTTAATATGCCCTACGCGGCTAAGAATTTAGGCGAGTTTTGGGATCGCTGGCATATCAGCTTATCTACGTTTATACGCGATTATATTTATATTCCGCTTGGCGGCTCGCGCAGGGGTTTTACGCGCACCTGCGTAAATTTGCTAATCGCATTTGCGCTCTCGGGCATTTGGCACGGCGCGGGATTAAATTTTTTGATTTGGGGGCTTTTGCACGGAGTGGCGCTTGTGTTTTTAAAATGTCTTGCCAAAGTGGGCGTAAAGCCGCTAAATCCGCATTTGGCACTATTTTGTACCTATATTTTTGTAAGTTTCGCTTGGATTTTTTTCGCCAATTCCCTGCCAGATGCGGCGGCGATTTTGAGCGCTTTTACCCGCGCGCGAGCTTTCGGAGATATTAGCGAGTTAGCGGCGCTTGCGGGGATTTTAGCTGGGATTTTTGTTTATCCTAAAATTTCAGCTCTTAAAGATACTTTGATCGCGCTTTTTGCCGAGCTGCCGTTTTTGCCTAAAGCTCTCGCGCTCGGCGTGATCTTCACGCTGATTTTCGCGCTGATGCCAAGCGGAATTCCAAATTTCATCTACGCAGGATTTTAGATGCTTAAGTTTGTTTCGACTCTGCTTTTTGCGCTGCTTTTCTCGGCATTTTTTATGCAAGGCTCGCTGATTTATTATTTGGAGCAGCGATTTCACGATGATTTTGGGCTGGAAGAATGGCTGCGCCGCTCGCCGTTTCGCGTAGGTGGAGAGATCTACGAAAAGATTGCAAATGGCGTGGATAAGCTAGAGCAGCGTATCAAAGGCGAGGATATTAGCAAGGATGAGGACGCAAGTCCGCATAGCGGAAGCAAAAATTTTAAAAAACCTGCGCAAGATCGTATGGCGGAAAATCAAGCTTTGCAAAGCATGGGGGCGCGAGATCACGATGCTTCGCAAAGCGTTAAGCCGCAAGATAGCAAGCTGCAAGCCCATGCTGCAAAGAATTCCTCTTTAAATAATTCTACGCATCATTCAAAGACGCGCGATTCGGCGCAGGAGCCTTACGCACAAAATTCCATCCCTCAAAATTCTACTTCGCAAAATTCCGTGTCACAAAGCCAGACTACAACAAACTCTGTGCCGCGCAGCTCCTCTGCGTCGCAAAATCCCGTCACGGCAAGCGCAACCTTGCAAAGCGGCGAGAATTCCGATTCTCAACTCCCTGTTCCGCAGGCTTTGGAGCAGAATTTAACGACGCAAAGCTCCGTGGAGATTGATGCTAAAATTTCGCTTAGCGACGATGGCAAAATCCGCCTAAATGCAGGCGATGAGGTGCTTTTTATGGGCGATAGTCTGATGCAATACGTTGGGATGAACGCTAAGAAATTTTTCCCGAAGCGAAGCCTGAGGGTGATCGATCTTAGCAAGCAATCTACGGGGCTTGCGAGCAAGAAATCTTTCGACTGGCAAAAGACGCTCGATACTGCACTTAGCGAAAACGGCGGCGTTAAGCTCGTAGTCGTGCTGCTGGGTGCGAACGACGTCTGGGAGTACCGCGCAGGCGGCAAGACCTACGGCATCAAAACGCCGCGCTGGCGGGAGTTTTACGCTTCGAGAGTGCGCGAGATCTACGATACGGCGCACTCGCACGGCGCAGGAGTGCTGTGGCTTGCGATGCCGTGTATGCAAAAGCCCGATTTTGAGGAGAAAACGCAGCTGCTAAATCAAATATATGCCGACGCAAGTATGGCGCTTGGCGGGTATTTTATGCAAACAACCCCGCTGGTGTGCGAAAAAGGCGTCTATAAAACCTATCTGCAAAGCGGCTCCAAGCTCGTGCGCGTGCGTCAAGACGACGGCATTCATATGAGCAAAGAGGGTTGCGAAGCGGTAGCGAAAGAAATTTTATCAAGGATTGAAGTTGAGTAAATTTATAGCGATTTTATTTGCCGTATTATTAAGCGGATGCGCGGCAAACGCAGGCGTTCGCGGCATAAATTCCGCAAACGCAAAAAGCTCTGCGGGCTTTGGAGTGAAATTTTTTGGCGATTCGCATTTAGGAAGCGACGCGCTGATAGATGCTTTCAGGCACGGCTTTTTCGTGCAAAACAGCGTCGGCTTCGTGCCTGCAATGATGCCTAAATATCACAAAAGCGAAAATATAGAATTTAAGCAAAGCGGCTTTAATGTGATCTCGTCTCGCACCGAGCAAGACCCCGATTTCCCGTTATGCGGAGTGATCGCTACCGGCAAAAAAGGCGCTAATGTGCGACTGGAGCTAAAGCAGCTTAGCGGCGATTTTTACGTCGAAATTTTACATAAATCGGATCAGAGCGGCGAGATTTTTCGCGTACGCGATGCAAGCGGGCTAAGCGCGTATATTTCGCAAGAAGTGCCGCAGAAATGGGAGTATTCTAAGCTGCGACTTAGATTTCCGATCGAAATTCGATCGCTACGTGATGGAGCAGAGCTTGGAGGATATAAAATTTACCGCAAAAACGCGCGCTTTGCAGACTCTTGTGCGAGCAACGGCGCGTTTAGCAACCTCTACGAAAAATGGGGTGCAGATGCCTTTGGTAGGGATTTTTCAGGACTTAAATACAATCTCGTAGTTATCGCTTATGGCACAAACGATGCGATGGATCCGAAATTTGATGAGCAAAAATTCTACCAAAGCGTCCGTGGGTTGCTTCGCTCCGTCCGCTCCGCAGCTCCCGGTGCAAAAATCTTGCTCGTAGCGCCGCCGCGAAGCCCTAAAGTGCCAAACGCCTCACGCGCTGCGGAGGTGCTAGCGCATCTAGCGCGAGACGAAGGGACGATGTTTTACGACATAGCCGGTCTTATGGACGAGGATGGTGGCTGGCGTGGCTGGCGCGAGCGCGGGCTGATCCGCCCCGACGAAATCCACTTGCAAAAAGAGGGCTACGAAAAAATCGGCGCCGCGCTGGCAACGAAATTGCGCGGCAGGCTTTAAATTTAATCTTTAAATTTAGGCGCCTCGCCGTGGAATTTATAAAGTTCGTCGCTAAATTTAAAATTTGGCGGCAGTAAGCAAAGCTACGCTTACTCGGATTTCACCGCTTAGATCTGCGCCGCGAAATTTAAATCGGAAGCTGCGGCTTTAAATTTACGTGGCAACAGGCTTGATGCCTGCATTTTTTAAAATACCTCGCCTAAATTTACGCTTGTGATTTGGATTAAATTTGTGCGGTTGCAGCTCGGAGCACAGAGGGTCGTGCGGCGTGCGCTGCGTAAAATTTAGCGCTTAAAATTCCATTCGCATGGGTTGCGACAAAGCGCGGCGAGTTAAATTTAAGAAAGCAAAAAAGGAGAGGCAGATGATATATTTTTGCGGCGATACGCACGGCATAAACGAGATCGGCAAAATAACGAACAAGGCCTTTGCGGGCGGGCTTAGCGCTGATGATTTCGTCATCGTGCTCGGGGATTTCGGGCTATTTTGGAGCGAGCGGATAGATGAGTTTATGGCGCGCAAAAATATAGAAAGATATTTCCCAGCCACGCTTCTTTTCATAGACGGCAACCACGAAAATTTCGATATGTTGGATGAGCTGCCGCGCGAGCGGAAATTTGGTGGCACCGTGAGCGTGGGCGGCGAGAATATTTTTTGGCTGCGGCGCGGCGAAATTTACGAGGTTGCGGGTCGACATTTTTTGTGTTTCGGCGGCGCGCTTAGTGTCGATAAGGCGCATCGGATACCGGGACTTAGCTGGTGGGCGCGTGAGATTCCAAGCGAGGAGGAGTTTGCTTGCGCGGTGCAAAATGCGCGCGATTTCATAGCTGCGGGCGGGCGGATCGATGCGGTGCTAAGCCACACGGCGCCGGGGTTTGCGATGAAATTTTTAAAAGAATACCTTTGGTGCGGCAAAAGTACCCCCGATAAAACGTCTGAGTATTTGGAGCGGATCTTTGAGCTCGTAAGGCCCGCGCGGTGGTATTTCGGACACTTTCACGGCGATAAGAAATTCCACGCGCACGGCTGCGATTTTTATCTCTGCTACGATGAAATTTTAAAATTTGAAGACTAGCCTTGGGCTTACAGCAGCGAAATTTCAAGCTTTGCAAACGACGAAATTTCGCCCATAAATTTTAAATGCTGAGGCGCGCGAAATTGAGCCTTTATATTAAAATTTAAGCTAGATTTGCTACAATGTGGCACTTTTTTTAGAAAGGAATAAAGATGAAGGTTGTAATTACTTATTGTAATTCTTGATCTTATAGACCGCAAGCTCTCCGTGTGAGAGATGAAATAACAGGCGTCTATAAGGATGCAGTTGTCGAGTTGGTCCCTGGTGGCAGCGGAGACTTTCTAGTAGAAGTTGACGGCAGAAAGCTTTTCTTTAATAAAGATTTTGCTAAGCCTCGTTTCCCAAGTGAAGGTGAAATTTTAAATCTAATTAAAGTTGCAGCCTAGCTCAAAGCCCGAAAGCGGGTCGTAAGATTTGCTTTCGGGCGTTTTTTATACTCAAATTTCATATCCGTAAATTTAATCGTAAAACCATCCTAAATTTTGCAAAAATCAGCGCTGCGTAAAGCTTAGACTAAATTATCCCGCATTTCAGTCAATTTGAAAAGTTATTTTAATCAAAATTTATGCGAAGATCGCGGTTTAAATTTTATCGCTCGGAGTTTATAAATTTTAAAAGAAAGAGGAATTTTTGCGAAATCAAAATTTCGCAAAAATAGGGAGGGGGATTATTTATTCGCGCGCTCGATATACTCGCCGCGGACGGTGTCAACGCGGATGACCTCGCCTTCTAATACGTGAAATGGGATCTGTACCACGGCGCCGGTCTCAAGGGTGGCGGGCTTTTTGTTGCTGCCCTGCGTATCGCCGCGGAAATTTGGCGCAGTTTCTACGATCTTAAGCTCCACTACCTGCGGCACATCCACGCCGATCGCTTTGCCGTTGTAAAACATTATATTTACCATCATGCCATCTAGCATCCATTTTTTCGCCTCGCCCACGTCCTCGTCGCTGATCGCGATCTGTTCGTAGCTATCGGTATCCATGAACTGACACGCCTCACCATCGTCGTAGAGGTACTGCATCTCTTTTTCCTCAAGATTCGGCGCTTCGCATTTATCGCCCGCGTGGAAGGTCTTTTCAAGCACCTTGCCATCGATGAAAGATTTTATTTTAACGCGCACGAAAGCAGGTCCTTTGCCCGGTTTTACGTGTTGGTATTCTATGATTTTAAACGGAATTCCGTCCACCTCGATTTTTAGACCTTTTTTTAGATCGCCCATTGAATAAGCCATAAATTTCTCCTTAAATTGATAGGGCGCGATTATAACAAATTTTAT